>CAXCBH010000126.1:0-4860 GCA_963980675.1 uncultured bacterium
CCTCCCCTTCCTCATGCGAATTTTGAAGGTGATATTGAAGTGTACCGAGGTCCTTATGAGTATAGTGTTCCCGGTGCAGATAAAGATTTCTCACCGCAAACAGAAAAATAAAGGACTCTGACGGTGCAAATTCCATACACAATTGAAGAGAGACCAGATACAGGTCTAAACAATTCTAAACTGGGAATCTGGGTTTTTCTGGCTTCCGAAATTATGCTTTTTGGCGGATTATTCTCTGCATATGTTTTTTTGAGAATAGCAGCTCCAGTAGATGATTTTGCCTACTGGGGTTCCAAATTGAGCATCCCCATGGCAACTTTTAATACCTTGGTATTGATTACGTCAAGCGTAACGGTGATTATGTCATGGGCATCATTGAAAATGAAAGATTTTGAAAAATATAAAATGTATATGGGACTTACCCTTCTTTGCGCATTTATATTCCTAGTTGTTAAATACTTTGAATACACTGGAAAATTCCACCATGGCATTTACCCATCATCTAGTACATTCATGGGAATCTATTTTACACTGACTGGTTTACATATGTTGCACATAATCGGTGGTATGATTGTTATGGGCTATTTCTGGCTACCGTTTGGGAATAAGATGTGGCAATCCAATCCTGAACAATTTACGAATAGAATTGAAGTTGCAGGACTTTACTGGCACTTTGTAGATCTTGTCTGGATTTTCCTTTTCCCAATTCTTTACTTACTTTAGGTGACAATAATGAGCGATAACGATAACGAACATATCCAAGAGCACATTAAGGTTTATTTAACCGTATTTGGTGCCCTGGGAGTCTTAACAGTCTTAACAGTTGCAGCATCCTACCTGAATGTCTCAACGACAGAGGCCATCTTTTTAGCCTTGACCATTGCAACACTGAAAGCCAGCCTGGTAGCGGGATATTTCATGCATCTCATTACTGAAAAGCAAACTATTATCTGGATCTTAACCCTGACATTTATCTTTTTCCTGTTTTGCATGTTCATCCCAATGATCACTTACATTGACCATACCAGTCTTTCATGATTTCTCTTAAACAATTCCACTTATTTTTTATTACTGTTTCTATTCTGATCACAGGATACTACGGTGTGTATGAAATGACTCATCCCTCCAATCCTGGAGCTGTTTCCAACGTGCTCGCAGGGATTTCGTTTTTGTTGACTCTTGGTCTCATCGCATATAGCTTTTCAATAATTAAAAAATTCAAACAAATCTAATTCATGAATAAACATACTAAAATAATTCTTTTTTTATTCATCTTATTATTTGTTCCAGAGACAGCTGATGCATGTGCCACTTGTTTTGGCGATCCAAGTGCACCAGCATCCCAAGGAATGAATTGGGCGATTATTACATTGCTAGGTGTTACAGGTGGAGTATTAGGTGGAATAATCAGAACGATCATTTCGATCGGGAAAAAAGACAAAAATTTTCAACAATTGAATAAACAGTAGAGGATCTTCTTTTGATCGATATTCTCCATAAACTAGGTTTACCCATCAATATGTCAGTGCAGGGCGCTGCTATTGATGAAATTAATGCAATTGTCCACTGGTTAATGCTCGTTTTATTCGTAGGCTGGGGTTTATTTTTTATAGTCAGTCTCGTCAAATTCCGTGCATCAAAAAATGCAAAAGCAGATTATACAGGCGTCAAATCTCATTTGTCATCTTTACTGGAAGCAGTTGTGGCTGTGATTGAAATTGTGATTCTTTTTGGATTCGGATTCCCAATTTGGGCAGCACGAGTTACTGATGTTCCATCCACATATGAATCCGTTCATCTTCGAGTTGTAGCACAGCAATTTGCCTGGAATTTTCATTATCCTGGACCTGATGGAAAATTTGGTAAAACACGAGCTGATCTTGTAGATGAACAGGAAAACCCAGTGGGTTTAGATCGTTCCAGTGACAATGCTTTAGATGATTTTTATACAGTCAACCAATTGCACGTACCCGTTAATAAAAAAATACGTATTGATCTTTCATCTTTGGATGTGATTCATAGTTTTTCATTGCCAGAACTTCGAGTAAAACAAGATGCAATCCCGGGGATGGTTATTCCGGTTCATTTTACAGCTACTATGACATCGGACGAATTTCTTAAAACTACTATTGGGACCAAACGGGAAGGGAAATCTCTTGAAGTTAGTTGCGCTCAATTATGTGGACTAGGGCACTATCGTATGAGAGGTTTCTTCACTATTCATGATGATGAAGGCTACCAGTCCTGGCTCGATGAACAAGCAGTATACCTCGATGAAGAATCTGGCGATGATGACGATTGGTAGAAAGCAGACTTAATAGATATTAATAAAAAGCCATCCGCTTAGTAAACAGATGGCTTTTTTATTTTCAATATATAATCAAAATATTTCCATCAGTCATTGCTTGCTATAGAGATTGATGATTTTGTGCTAAAGAAAAAAGGATGATTCACATTCAGTTAAAAATCCCACTAATGTGGAGTCCTTATCTGCTTATAAAAATAATTGCAACTATAGTTAACCCTATTAGAAATCCTACTAAAGTCTGCTTTACAAAAGATACATCCTTCGTTTTTTTGTAATGAACAAAAGTACCATAAAAGTAAAGGGGAATACCAACAGAGATGGTGAATAATCGTATTTCTTTCCACCCAATGGGTATTATTTCATAGTTAGTCAAAATGTTAAGAAATAGCGTAATTACTATGAATAGCGTCCCCGTTCTGTAATAAATGTTACGAATAATCTGAAAATCTAATTTTATTTTCCTGCTCATACTTCAAATTACAAAAATAGCTTTGCTATATGTGTACAGTTTCTTCTACAAGCTACATTATCCCTCATTTCTAGTTAAAATAAAGTAAATCGAAATTAGATTAACCTATATTTCCATTTTTTTTAACACAGGCTGTTTCATTACAACTATACAAAACAAAAAAGCCTCACTTCTTTTCAGAGAAATAAGGCTTACTTTAGTGTACCGCGGAAAGGGCTCGAACCTTCACACCCAAAGGGCACCAGATCCTAAATCTGGCGTGTCTACCAATTCCACCACCGCGGCATAATATTCAGATGATAAATTACAAATTTTTCTCAATAAAAAAGCCCTTCAGCTACAGGGAAAGGGCTTTTTAAATTACTTAGTCTAAGCCAGATTATTTCATCAAGATCATTTTTCGGGTGAATATCTTATTTCCTGCTTGAAGCCTATAAAGATAAACACCGGCACTAACTTGATTACCCAGATAATCATTTGCATTCCAGGTCACAAAATGGCGACCGGCAGATTGGTTTTGATTAACAACCGTATTGATATTTCTTCCCATGAGATCATAAATATCCAGCTGTACATCTGATGCATCAGGCAAATCATAAGTGATCATTGTTGTTGGATTGAATGGATTTGGAAAGTTTGGATGTAGGGTAAATTCACCAGGAATGCTTACTTCTTCATCCAAGGAAACAAAATACCCTGTAAACTGGCCGAAACCATGAAAAACGGTTGTCAGTGGGTTTGCACCCGCATCTCCAGTAGCAGAACTGGCCATTGACATAATTATGGATGAATTATTCAAGTTTTCATCAAATTGAACATCAATTTCAAGGATGGGCCCAGACCCTGCTTCAATCCCTGAAGAAAAATCATAACCAAGGAAATAAAAAGAACCATCTTCTTGTTCTACCGAACTGCCATCTATTATTCCATCATCAAACCGGCCCACAGGAGTTACATTTGTTACCGTCATACTTTCGGGAATATCAACCAATGTAAATTGCAATGTTCCCACCAATTCAGTATTGTCCAAATGAACATCGAATGTTCCAGTCCCGCCTGGAATGAGCGTACCAGACATGTTTTGGATTGTGTAAGCTGCAGGCGGAATTCCGATATAGACCTCACTAGGAATTGATTCAGCATGCATGGGCAAATCATTAAAATCTGTAATCTCAGCATCCTGTAAATCCAAAACAACTATGGATGCATCTGGTGTGCCGGTAGGAATTTCAAATGTAATATCAACTATATGAGACATTCCTGGATTGATTGGTGAATTATGAGCATTGTTAACCAAGGTTACTCGATAATAATTTCCAATCACCATTCCTGATACTTCCCAGTCAGTAAAATCATGGATGCTGCTTACACTCACTTCAGCTCCCATCATTAAAGGCGGATCAGGTGCTATATCTAATTGTAGTCCATAAACTGGTTGTGTATTCCCTAGCATTAATGAAGATGTAAAATTACTACCATCATCCCCGTAACCACCGGTAAAATGGATATATTGTGTTTCAATTCCTACATCATAGGTAGCACTTTCACTGGTCCAATTCAAACCAACAAAGTTTACGTCCTGAATAGCAGTGCCGTTGGAGTAGGAAAGCGAAACTGTCATTGCCTCATCTGCATCCGGGTAAAGAATAGCACGGCATACAGCCCCATCTCCGGCTGTTAGGGGACCTCCAAGACTTATACCGGTAATAGCAATAGTACCATTCCCCTGATTTGAAATCTCAATCGACCAATCCGAAGTCCTTTCCGTGGGAATAACATTAATACTGCTGATTACATCAGGATAATCCACAATTTCAAAGTAAAACAGTCCAAGATCTGTTTCATTATTGATGTAAAAATCTAATGTATCCATTTGCCCTGTGAGCGAAGCACCATCATCCATCCACAATTCAACCCATTCGACCGGCGTTGCAGAGACTGTGTTGGTAGATTGGGATTCAGTACCATCCGGGTAAATAGCTGTAACATAATAATAATAAGTAGTACTGTTAACTACACCTTCGTCTAGATAGATTGTTGTATTGCCATCTACTTCCGCAATTTCTTCAAAATCGCTATCTTC
>CAXCBH010000127.1:0-4858 GCA_963980675.1 uncultured bacterium
CGGAAATCCAGTTTATTAAATTTGGGAATCTAATGGTTGTCATGGCGTAAAATTTCTAATAGAAGAATCAAAACAGAACGTCTAATTTACGGTGAAAATCTCGCCGAGATAAATGGACAATTATACTATTTACTATCCCGTGCCTTCTGCATTCCATTTTTGCTAAGGGCATCAGCACGAGTGTTTTTTTCTCGTCTCACGTGGGTTACTGACCAATGATCCATTTGATTTAGTTCAAACATAACGCTTGAATGCAATTGTTTCATCCGGTCGTTTTTTACTTTATACTTACCATTTATTTGGTTGACAATTAATTCACTATCCGAATATATATTAAGATTTGTTATATTTAATTCTAGTGATACATGAACTCCTTTAATCATGGCCATATATTCGGCCTCATTATTAGTTTTATCGATCAAAGGCTCTGAAAATGACATAACCTCCTGCCCATTTATGGAAATGACACCACCAATACCAGCAGTTTGAGTATGTAAGTCAGCTGCACCATCCACATAAAGGTCTGCTACCCCATTATGTTTTTCTGGTGTCTTGATCAATTTGGACAATACTTGTTTGTGAGATTCATCCAAATCTCTTGACTGGGTTGCTGCCTGAATTGCCAGGTATTGATCTTTCGTAAATGATTTCATTTTAAGATTGGATATAGGGATTTGAGCCATATTGAGTGGGGCACTCTTCCCAATAATAGCACCAATTACATAATATCGATTTTTTCGGAGGAAATTCCCCACCATTACTTAATTTTCCTCGTATTGCATCGATAGATATTTTAGTCTCATTGATAACTTTTTTTATGTCTTCATTAGTTCTTTTAGATTCCACTTTTATTCCATGCTGAATAAAATGCCAAACCAATGTTACGGATTTTATATTTTCAACCTCTGCCATAAGACCAATTTGGTATAATGCTAATTGATGATCTTTATCTGCAGCCTTTTGAGATAATGCACGTTTTCCCGTCTTATAATCATGAATCTCCCAATTGCCATTACCATCATGATCAATCCGATCCACAATACCTTTTATTTTATAATTTTCATCATTGTCCAACAAAAATATCATTTCGTGCTCATTTGCAATCACTGGTTCACCAAAAGGGTGGTTAAGTCTGTAAAACCGCGCGATGCACTCTTCTCCAAGATAAAAATAATCCCGGGCGGTTTTATTCTGATATACGATGGCAATGCGTTTATGCCACTTTTCTTTCCAAAGGGATTTATGGACTTTCAGTATTTCGTCCACCACCGGAATCACTCCTGACTTGACCAACTCGTAGAGGTATTCGATAGATTCATGAACTCGTTTTCCTAGGAATGCTTCAATTCCTTCATCCTTTTTATATATCTGTTCAATATACCGGAATTTGAACTGTGCCGGACATTTCTTATATGACTGAATACCGCTATGAGAAAAGCGTTCAAGAATCATAGTCCCGCTCCTAAAAATGGTGTTTCCAACCGAAAATCCCCAAAACCATTCAGATCCTTAAAAATGAATTGTTTACTTATTTTATAATAGCTCCACGTTTGATACAAGGAAGACGTGGACGTTGAAGAGTGTGTTCGCTGGATTTCATCTGGTGGGCCAAAAAGAACATAGATCATTCCACGATCCGTTTCCCATCCAGGCTGCCAAGCATCAAAGTGTTCGTTTGCATACCAAACACGGCCATAATATTCTTCCATCAGTTCATTATACTCCGTTGTAGGTGTTGGATCTCTACTCTTCCAAAACGAATAAAATAGCTGTTCCTTATCCTTTTTTGATTTCTTTTTTAATTGAAGCCGTTCATCATTAGTCATGACATACTTCATTTGCCTTATTGCCATATCAATATTATAAACATAGTTTGATATGCCTGGTTTATAAGTTGAAAATGCAGTCTTTTTTATATCAGTTGAGCCATTTTGGGTGAGCACAATTTTAAAATCATTTTTCAAAGACTTTAACTGATTGGCTGGGATAAATATATTTTCGTTGAAATATCCTAAGTCTCCATATCCTGAAAATTGCATCATAAGTGAATCTTTAGCAGTTCCATTTGATAAATAAATATCCACATCAAATTTACCAGAATCAACAAAACCGGATACTTTTAAGTCTATACCATCTCCTATTTCTCGGACTCTAAATCCGTTTGTGGGGATTTTCCCAGTTTCAAATCCCCAATCTCCTTCCAAATTCAATAAAAATATCGGCGGCATAAGAACAGGTAATTTAGAATATGCTTTAAAATCTAGCTTCTTTACTCGGATGCCTTTTTTCCGCGTGTCATTATCCCGCAACTCTCCAATAACTTCATACTTTCCGCCAACAGGAGTGGTAAAAGTCGAATAATGTTTTCGATTTTTTATACCAGATTTTGTGTAGGAATAGTTACTGACCTTGATGGTATCTGTCCAAACTTGATGCCCTAAATCTTCACTTTTTTTCCCTTTTATTCCAATGGATGCCTGATATCCGCTTTTGAATTCATCTCCATCTTTCACAAACTGAAGTGAATAAAAAGGAATTTCGATAAAAGTGACAATTTTTATTGAATCTGAATGGATCGCCTCCGCAAATGGAACCAAAACAAATTTTTCAACATTTGATTTATTTTTTTTTGATCGCCCAATACTTTGTCCATTCAAGTTGCTGCTTAACACAACTAACATGAATATAATTATATTTTTAATCACAGATCTCTCTTCCATTTGAATTTTACCAAGCCTTGAGATGAACCAAGCCAAAGCGTTTTTCCATCTAAATTCATTGCATTAACCTGTCCAAGGAAAGAGAATGAATATTCCCGTGTAAAACCAGTTTTTTTATTAATCCGGACTAACCCATTTTCGGTTCCCAAGAAAATATGTTTTTGATTAACAGTAAGAGAATAGACAGTCTTTGCATGATATATAGTGGATGGGAAAATAAGTTCCCAAACACGTTCTTTCAAGTCAAATTTAGCAATACCCATCTCACACACCACATAGACTACACGTTCAAACTCTTTTATTGCTGTAATTCGGTTCAATAATTCCGGGAAATCTTTTCTGCCAATATCCTTTGCCTGCCTAATCTGAGGATTCTGTTGGTTAAATACAAATACACCCGATCTGGAACCTATCCAAATATCATCATCAACACCTTCTATATCATAAATAGGGATATTAAAAAAAAGATTTTCAATCCCAATGGGTGATTCTCGCCGAGTAACTCGTTCAATTCGCCGAAGGCCAACAGATGAAGCTATCCAGATATAACTGGAATCACCATGAACATCCCAAATTACCCCAGATGGTACGCCACGCTCCTCTCCTAAAGTTCGCCAGTAATCATCTTTCATATCATAAACCAATATTATTTCCTTTCCACCAGCCCAAAGTTCACCGTCGGAGACATGTATAGAATATACAGGAGTTGGGTTCATATTGATCGTCCCTTCAAATTCATAAACAAAGGATTCATTAGATTGTGGGTTTATCCATGAAACACCCTTGGAAGAAACGAAATCAGAACTCCCAATCCATAAGGCATTTCCATCATCGAACAAGCCAACGACATCCGTATTAGAAATATCCGGTTCCAAGGGGAAAAATGTTTCCATGGTTGTTGTACCAGGGTCAATAAATTCATCTCCATTAAGAATCCAACCATCCATAACAGAATAATTCATGAATATTTCATGAAGATTAGACTGCCCAACATATTGTCCACTGCTCCAATGAATATCTAATTCGTCCGGCGTTGGATAAATCCCCACTAAAATGCCGGAAGAGTTATCCAGTTTTACATAAGACGATCTTGCCTGAAGCCAAATGTAATTAGTGCTGGATCCAATGCGATTAATCCTATCATTTCGTGATAGTCCTAAATTCTGAAGTTCTTTGGCATACCAATCGCCTTCTCTAGAAAATGAATATTGTACGTGTTGCGGTGATGCAACCCAAATCAGTCCTGTCCCCAAATCAAAATGAGTGGCTGTCACTTGATTATCTTTAAGTCCTTGAGCAGTAGTGATAGGCTCTTCAAAATTATTACTATATAAATTGAACCGTTTTAATCCACCCATTTCAGTACCAATATACGCAAAGGTGAATCCTTCCGTTATAGATGATATAGAGCCAGCGCCTCTGTACAAAACCCAATCAAATGGGCGAAACCGAGAATCGGGTTGGCCGATCAGTTGAGAAAGTTGAGTAAAAAATAGAAAAAAGATTAGGAAACGAAACATCATTCAATTGAAACTCAATCATGATGGTGGTTAACAATTTCCATCAGAGAATTCGTATCAATTGGGACTACACCAACTTCCTCACAAACTCTTCCAGCAGCTAAGTTAGCAAGCCAGGCAGAGTCATTTGGCTGACAACCACATACATCACTCAAAGCAAAAGTAGCAATGACCGTATCTCCCGCACCAGACACATCATGAGCAGCCCTGGCTTCCGTAGCAATCTGGTAAAATTTATCTTTCGAAAATAGGGACATTCCTTTTTCTCCTTGCGTCACCATGAGCAAATCAAATCCGTGTTGTGAACGAAAAGATTCGCCTGCTTTTTCTAAATCAGTTTCATCGTCTATTCCGGTAAAAAATTCTGATAAATTTGGCTTAAACAAGCGAGCACCAGAATAAAATGAAAAATGATGCTTTTTTGGATCAACATAAACAGGTATAGATCGCTCACGAGTTTGGTCCATGATCCATTCAATTAATCCTTTTGTAAAAACACCTTTATTGTAATCTTGTAGGATCACCCCATCCATATCATCCAGCGAATTTGATATAGCCTGTTTTAGCGATTCTACTGTATCATCAGAGGGTATAGTAATATTTTCCCGATCTAACCTT
>CAXCBH010000128.1:0-4856 GCA_963980675.1 uncultured bacterium
GAATCAAAAATAATATTAGAAACTTCTTCATCGGATCACCGCAAATTTACCTATGAAGGGCTTATCTTCTTTACAAGAGGATGATGGATCTGGACATTTTTCTTCTACATAATAAATATAAAGTCCGGGGGAAATTTCTTGATTATTCATAGATCTTAAATCCCACCATGCATTACCAGAGGACTGATCATTATGGGTTATTGTACTCACAGCCTCGCCTGTAAGTGTGAAAATTTTAATCACACAATTTTCTGGTAAGTTGGTGAACCTGATTTGCCGCAGGTGCTCTGATTCTTTAAACCCAGAACCTACTTTATAAGGATTTGGGACCACTTGAATTTTTTCTAGGTTTTCCATGGGCTTTACACCAGGATATACCTGAACAAAATTTCTATCAAGAACAGTAGTTCCTTTTGAATTTTCTATTGAAGCATAACCTTCAGGATTTGCCCATTGATCAGGATTGGAAAAATTCGTGTCAACCTGCATAACATATTGCCCATTGTCGGTCTCATTGTATTTTACTTTAAAAGGAGGCTCAACACCCATATCATAAGAAACAACTGAATATGTATACTCCAAACCATCAATTACATTTTCATCTTTAAAAACGTATTTCATACTATCACCATTAATAACAGTATCAGTATCCATTGTGATACTTTCAAAACCCGTATCTGTTCCTAAATTAAACCAAGGGAAATAAGGATCTTGCCCATTAATGGCATGTCCACGATTTTGGCCATCAGGACAATCCTTATCATTAGAGTAAATACAATGAAGAGAGTCTTCAACAGCACTAAGATCAAATTGTTGATATGGTCTCCATCCTGCAAAAATGCCGTCAGTATCATAAATCATATCATCTGGATTACCCCATGTATTTCCACCATCTAAACTTTTATAAATTTTATATCCTTCGAAGTCAGAATATCCAGTTACAACATCCCTTGAAGTTTCAGCATCATCATTCCAATAAATAGATACATCACCCTGAGAGGTGACGGTATGAACTGTTGGTCTCGATGGCGGGGTGAAACCTTGATATTTAGAATTATACATCACTTGAGCGAAACGTGCATTATTAATCAAATCTTCCTCAGTTTGTCCAAAGATTATACAAAAAGAGAATGGAACTTCTCTACCTACAGGAAGATCAAAAGGACCGCAACTCATTATCAAGACACAATCAAGCCCATTTGGTTCTCTTTGATAAACCGATTCAAGCTTAAGACCTTCAACTGAATCAAAGTGAGGATTAAGCTCGGCAGCTAAATCAGTTCCAGGATTAGGTGTATGAAAATGCCATGCTTTTTCGCCCTCACTTAAATTAGAGGTATCACCGACCATGAGCTTGTAGAGAATTTCTTCTTTATTTTTTGCAGCGGGGCAACCTTCACTTCCAGCGTAGCAACTACTTGAATTCCCTTCTGGAGATACAATGCCAGGTCTCTGATACCAATCAACCCAATGCCAATCAGTCATTTTCAGAGGCTCTCCTGGAAAGACATCTATTGAACCATCTTGATCTAAATCAACTGGCTCTGTAGCCTTCGGAGAATCCAATAATTGAGTCGCTACCACACCAAAGTTGTTTCCAGGGTGTGACGATGCAGAAGGTTCATCTAAAGTATATCCTGCTACACCTGAAACACCATCATGATCACCGATCATCGCCATACTTATAAGCATTCTCTCATTATTAACTTCAAAATTTTCCCAATAATACTTCATGAAGTCATCATCATTTGTGTGAAGACCTCCATTATAACCAGCCCAATCTCCCATCAATACATCAGCATCCATGTAAAAGCCCAGAGACATACCTTTATAGTCAAACCCTTTTCCACGATTAAGTTTCGTCCCATCTGGCATTATCATTGCCTCGCCACACTCCGGGTTTCCATTGATGTCTAAAATTGGATTTCCATCTTCATCTTCCGCACACCAATCTCCACTCTCATTGCGAACTTTAACCGTAACAAACATAATATCTTCAGCATAAGACACCCCATAAGAATGAGCTGTAGCTCGGACTTTTAAGCCCATAGGGTAACCAGTTTGCTCATACTCATCATTAGTATTTACATTATTAGCACGATGAGACCATCTATCATCAAATTCCATATATACATCCATATCTGAAACAAAACGTCCTGGGACTTCTTCCCAACAGTCTGGGTCTTTCCTCGATTGTGAACAACCGGGTAGGTTTATATTATAATCTTCAGACCAAGATCCAGGCCAGAATGACTCAGTTTCCCCAGTTGAAGAATTATATTGTTGCGGCCATGTATTTGAATACGCTGAGTGCGCTAAGACGGGATATGTGTCATCTCCAGAAACCCAAGGTGTAGACTCAAAAATATCACTCGCATTAAACTCGGTTTGGTGAGAGTTTGTTCTTGCCATAGTTGATGCGTGCCAATCTGTTTTGTATTCAGTATCTATAAAATGTGATTCTGCTGCATTTGCACCATAGTAAGCATAATTGTCATCTTCAGTCCATTCTTCTAAATCTTCACCATAATCGTAAAAGTCAAATTGTGCCTCTCTACTAATTAGAGCCGGTCTTAAAGCCCATGGATAAATAAATCCAATCCTAGCAGTTGTTTTATTCGGATCAGTATTTCCAATAGAGCTGACTACAATTTTTCTATCACTATGGTTAAAATAGAATTGATACTCTCCTGTAATATTTTCTATTGAAGCTTTTTCGTTATCAGGATTATATTGTCCATTATCTTCGCTCATTTCAAAAAGGATACCCTTAAATGTTGTATCACCTGAAATTGGATACCAAGCATCATATGCATCTCCAGACTCCCAAATACCATAAAGAGATGCGCCATCTCCATCCACAATGGTCTCTAAATTCTGCCATGAATAACTTGCTGTATTTTTATTACCCGGAACAGCACCGATAAATGACACAGCAGGTAAATAAGAATAATCTCCCCAAATACCCGATGGATGTGTGTCCCAATTAATAAAACTTCCATAGTTTGTAATCGCGCTCTTCACTCTTCCTTGGTCGACAAAACCTTTAGCTCTATCACTCATCGGGTTAGTTGGAAAAGGATTATCTCCAATTTTGGCAGGGGCATTTTGCCTAAATGGATCTATTGGACTGTATTGCGTGTTTTTAAGTTTTCCATCAATTGAAAATAATAAAGAAATAAAAGCTGAGGATAAAAGTATTTTTTTCATAATATAATTAATCAAAGTCCAGTCTTATAAAAAAGTTAATCTCTCGAGGAGGAGACAATCGCCATGGGCGATCGTAATATGCTGAGGACTTATTTGCGTCCACTCCGACACCATTAGGATCAGTTCCCGGAAGCCCAACGTAATCAGTAAAGTAAGTACCTGGATCATCAGCTTTTCCAGTTAAAGCATAAACATCATATGCATTTCTAATATCTAAAATATTAAAAATATTTAGACCAATAGAAAATTTGTGATCCATTCTTTCAAAATATTTTGAAAATGACATATTTACATTTTTGTAAGAAGGACCTCTTTTTGAATTAGGTTGCCTTAAATCTTCTGCAGGGTCTTTTCCTTTGAAGATTATTGGGGTGTAGGGATAACCACTTTGATAAAAAGCTGTCAAACCTGCTTGGACTCCAAATGGTAAAAATGTGTAGAAATAATACGTTAAGTCATGTGGCCTATCATAATAGGCTAGATTCTCTTGACTAGGAGCATCAACATACTGCCCGCTAATACTTGCCCAAGCATATTCACTATTCGTTTTAGCAACTGAATATGTATACTGAAACTGAGAACCAAATAATAGCCATCTCCAATCAATAGTAAGATCTAAACCTTTCGCTGAACCATAATCGCCATTGGAGGCGACACTATATTGATACACCCCAGATCTCTCTTGAGTATATCTCGTTAGTTGATCCATATCACGAACCCATGCACCTAGGGAATATGCCCAATTTTCACCAACCTGCACATTAAAACTAGCACCATACTGCTGAGTTCTTTGCGCATTCATTGTAGCATTACCTACCGCGCCTTCGCCTTCTTCAAATAAGGTTTCTGGATCTTCTAAACTATTTGTATTCAAATATACGTTTTGATAGACAGGATTCTGGTAGTACAATCCATAATTGAAAGTAAATGTAGATTTATCGGTAATAACATGACTAAAACCAATTCTTGGGCTGATCTTATATGACCAATTTGAATTCTTAAGTAGTATTTTCTGTCGTGCTAACCCTGCAATATCAGACGCTTCCTCACCATTGTCCCACTTATCATTATCATTTAGATCAGAATAAAACCAAGGTCTACCAGGACTAAATTTACCCAATGTATCCGACCAAACTTGAGAGTTATAATGAACCATATCCACACGTACACCGTAATTGATCACCATCCACGGAACTTCGAAAACATTTTGAACATAAGCAGATAATTCTTCTGGCTCACGAAAGTCATCCCACTTACCATTACTATTTGCATCTGTGAACTTTTCACCTTTATCCCATCTGCCATTACTCTCCCCTGCATCAGCAGTTTCATAGCCCTCATCTCCAAGCAATAGACCATCTGGTCCCGTATCTTGCCAATATTCCGCAAAAGTCTGAATTTTGGCACCCTCTCCGAGCCACGGGTCTTTCACCTCATAAAAATTTAATTTATGAGACTTATAATCAAAGCCTGTTCTAATTTTCCACTTTTCGGTTAATTGACTAGTTATGTCAAATCTTACTTCATCCGTAATAGCCGTCGAGTTAGCATAAAAAGTATCATGTCCACCAAATGCACGACCTTCGTCCCAAGCAACATCTGCGATGTCAGGCATGTAGTAATACGGGTTTTGCCTTCCGGGAATA
>CAXCBH010000129.1:0-4810 GCA_963980675.1 uncultured bacterium
ATGAATATTAGGATTGGGGAAATTCATAGGAGGTAATGTGACATGTTTCCCTGAACATAAGGTATTTCCGGTATGTGTATTTTTCAGTTTAACTACACCGGCAATATCTCCCGCCGATAATTGATCCACTTGAGTTCGATTTTTTCCATTCAAAATAAACATTTGACCAAATCTCTCGTTAGTATTTCGGTCAGAATTATAATAGTCAGTCCCTATTTTTACCTGGCCTGAATACACACGAAATAGGGATAATTCTCCAGTGTGTGATTCAGTCATCGTTTTAAATATTTGGAGAACTGTTTCCGATCCATTTAAAGAAACTTCCACTTCGTTTCCTGACTCATCGTGGGCTATCACCATTTTACGATCATCAGGCGATGAACCATATTTACTAATAAAGTCACACAATCGAGCAACACCAATATTGGATGTTGCTGAGGTACAAAATAAGGGGATAAATGTTTGATCTTGTATCGCCTGATGGATTCCACCTCTCATTTCTTCTTCAGAGAGGCTTCCTTGATCAAAGAATTTTTCCAAAAGAGAATCATCAGATTCAGCTACATATTCAATCAATACCTCATGGAGTTCTTTTACTTTGGCTTCGAAATCTTCTGGAAGTTCACTTTCAGTCATTTTTCCAGAACCGTCGTTCACATATGTAATTAATTCTGTACGTAACACATCTATATTCTGATTATATCCGGGTCCTGCATTTACAGGCAGTTGCATGGGGAACACATTATTTCCGAACCGCCGCCTAGCTTGAGCCAATATTTCGTCAAATCGCGTGTGTTCCCTATCGAGTCCATTGATGACAAGCATCTTTGGGATACCAAGTTTTGTTGCCTGATTCCACATAGTTTCCGTTCCCACTTCAACACCATTAACAGCATGGATGGTGATGACTGCTAGATCAACAACGTTTAATGATCCAGTTGCTTCTCCAATAAAATCAGAATAACCGGGTGTATCAATCATGTTAAATTTTTTGTCCATCCATTCCAAATGGAGCGGTGTAGCGTGGATGGATATTTGGCGAGTTTTTTCTCCTGGATGATAGTCGGATATTGTGGAACCGTCTTCGATTTTCCCAAGACGGTTAGTCTCGCCGCCAAGCATTAACATTGATTCTGCTAAACATGTTTTCCCAGCAGCACCATGTCCCACAATTGCAAAGTTTCTAATATCTGATGATTGATAGCGTTTCATAAGATAACCTCTTTCAAGTCGTATAATGTTTAAAGGAAGGGTGTGAAGTGTAACATCACACTTTATCTAAAATCAAGAAATTTAAAGAGCGAGAGAACGGGTATTTTCGATAAAAGCTCTTAAGGCTGGAATCATATAAATATCATCTAGATTATATTCTAGAAAACTAGTTGCAAGAATTTTTAATCGATGTTCAATTGGTTTCATTTTATTAACAACGATTACAGTTTCATCTTTCACAATACAAATCCCTCCAGTGAAATTCCCTTTCCCTTTTATTATTTTTACTCCAAGTCGTTGGCCTAATTCTTCAAATTCAGAATAAAGTTTTTCTTTTTTCATCAGGTTAGTTCTTGGTTACCACTGTTTTTCAAAAAATCGACTAATTCTTTTACATCTTCAACTTTATCGCGGGGAACCACCAATGTAGCATCTTCAGTATTAACCACAACCAAATTACTAGCGCCTATGACCGCTGTAAATTTTCCATTAGATTGAATTAGGTTATTTTTGCCATCTAACACCTTCCCATTCCCTTGGATGATATTACTGTCAGCATTGGAAGTCAAAACATCATATAATGCGTTCCAGGATCCAATATCATTCCATTTGAAATCACCACTCACCACATAAATATTATTTGCTTTTTCCAACAACCCATAATCGATGGATTCAGGTTGAATTAAATCCCATTGCTGTTGAAATGATTTACCTTTTTGAAGCCGTGGTGCAATTTCATTGAGAGATTCCATCAACTCGGGCATATATAAATCCATCGCAGATAAAAATGTGCTCACCTTCCAAAAAAACATACCTGCGTTCCAAACAAAATCTCCGCTAGCTACAAATCGTCTTGCCAGATCTTTGTGAGGTTTTTCAGCAAATGTTTTTACATGATGGGCACCCAGATAACCTTTTTCATCGGTATCATCATATTGTATATATCCGTAAGCGGTAGAAGGGCTTGTGGGGCGAATACCAATTGTTACCAAATTGTCACTTTTTTTTGCAAGACGATCTGCTGTACTTATGGCCTTTGAAAAAGCACGGTGTCCAACAATTAAGTGATCTGCTGGGAAAACGCCCATAACAGTATCTGGCTCAGTTAAACCAAGTAACGCTCCAACTAGCCCAATAGCTGGGGCAGTATTTTTACCCGAAGGCTCAGCAATGATATTTTCTGATTTTACGCCCGAAATCTCTTTGATGACACTATCTTTAAGATCTTTTCGAGTAATAATATAGATATCCGTTACTTTTTTAATCTTAAGAAGTCGATCTACAGTCATTTGTAACATTGACTGATTTCCAACAATTTTCAAAAGTTGTTTCGGTCTGTTGTATCGGCTATAAGGCCAAAATCGGGTACCGCTACCCCCCGCAAGAATTACACATTTCATTTACGGATGCTGCTCCAATTTTATAGAATTGAGTTCAAGATCCCAGTTAGTTCGAATATTGACCGTATCAGGATAAGTATAAAACCATTCCGATGGTTTATATGGGTCGACTCTTCCGTAAGAATACCGATCATTACCATCTGAATCCTGAAAAAAGAACAAAGAATAATTTCCTTCAGGTAACTTTTTCATATCAAAATTTCCATCCAAATTTACAACAGATCTAAATATGCTGGGTTTCTTTTCCATTGAAGCAATTTCGGCAACAATTTTCGAAGACAATTTTTCTGATGATGTTCCTATAAGTCTGCCATATCCCTGAAAATCAGAAGTTTTAAAGGAAATCGTTTTTACAGAATCTTTGAGTGTTTGTCCAAAAATTGGATGAATTTCATCACGAAACAATAATATTTTATAGGAGGTTCTAGGTGCCCAGTTTTCTAATGGTGTCATTGTTAAATGTAGTGGCGTAATCCATGTGGAATTGAAAGGAATAGAAATCGAATCTTGCATCAATGCGAATGAATTCTGGCTTTTCTCAGAGTCAATCAAATTTGAAAAAACAATTTCAATTGGAATGATATAATCTTCCTGGATTGAAAGCACAAAATTCTTGGTGGGTGTTTTTATCGAGAGATTTGTCGTATCAGTGGATGTATCTACTCTTAACTTAATCAATCCAGAATCTATAATGGTTTCTTCGCCCTGCATGATTCCATTTGTCAAGATAGTGACATATTGATTTTTCTCTAAATCCGAAAAAGTAAGGTGAAGTTTTGTTTCATCTAATATATTCAGAAATTGACTTGGCTCATGTATTGATGAATCTTCATAAATTGCATGAATTTTTAAAGCTGATTCCCATTCTGTAATATTATCTGAAAAAGAAATGGTACTCCAATTTCCAGTTTCCCATTCTGCTTGATTCATCTTGATTCCGCCCATGTTATTTGGAACCCGAATATTTTGTCCGGTTATTTCTTCTGAATCGCGAATTTGAATTAGTGGATTCCAAGGTAATCCATACATCGTCCTATCTGAAGAAATAGGTGAACCTGATGCAGAACGATCCACTGCCATTAATCGATAATTACCATCCGATAAATATCGAAATTTATACTTTCCACTATCAGAAGCATCCACCACATAATCTGGGATACGTTGATGAAATTCTGTTAAATCCTTTTCATTTTGAACCTTCCAAAGATGGACTGAAGAGGATTTATCATAAGTTACAGTTCCAGAAATTTCCCCTTTGTCAATTTCATCACCCGTCGTGAAAGCAACTTGAATTCCCTGTGCAAGAGCAACCTTATGTTCATCTTTTAAGGTTCTGTCAATGGATATTATATAAGTTTGGTTTTCAATTAAGGTGTCCGGGAATTCCACAAAAATTCGTCTACCTTTATAAATGATTTTAGGCTCTTCAGGCAGTGTCGGTAATACATGAATAGCTTTTTCTATTGAGTTGGCATCTACAAATTCTGAAAATATAAGTTCTACCCGCTTACTTTTAAAATGTATGGACCCACCACTTGGAATAGTCTGAACCAATTCCGGAGGTGTTTCGTCCTTGGGTCCACCCGAAGGTCCCTGAATCGCAGCACAGGAATACACAAGTATAAGTGTTGTAATTGATAGAGTTTGATTTAAATAATGTATTTTGAAATCCAATTTAAATATTTTGCAATTCCAAATTTACAGGAATCTCTTTATTAAATGTCATATCAGTTTCGGATACATTTAATGTAATACACCATATTTTTACTCCTGCATTATTTGCTTTCAATACAGCGTTCGCCAGTTTGGGATCTCGTTCCCACATTGGGCGAAAAGAAATCGCATCTGCCCTTTGACACACAAACAATATTCCGGCTCCTTTTCCTTCTTCAACTAGTCTTTTTAATTCCAAAGCATGTTTAGTACCACGATCTGTTATAGCATCCGGGAATTGTGCTACTCCATTTTCTACAAAAGTAACAGATTTAACTTCTAAATAAAAATCAGCCCCGGTTGGATCTTTTAATAATAAATCAAACCGGTGCCTACCAACTGCTATTTCCGGTCTTACAAGTGAGTAATCCTTAAATATCGGAATTTCATTTTTTATCAATGCTTCCTTTACAAACCTATTTGGTAATGCAGAAACTAATGAGATTAATTGTCCTTCATGATTCACCATAATAGTAGAATATTTT
>CAXCBH010000130.1:0-4791 GCA_963980675.1 uncultured bacterium
CTATGGTTTGAACCAGGAACAGATCTGTAGCGCGCTTTTCCCCATTGGTGACCTGGAAAAACCAAGTGTCCGTGACAGAGCGGAAAAACTGGGATTCGACATTTTTGATAAAAAAGACAGTACGGGAATTTGCTTTATTGGGGAACGGGACTTTAAGGAATTTCTCCAGCAATACATTCCGGCCCAACCGGGGATCATAGTTACATCCAGCGGAAGTAAAGTGGGTGACCACGAAGGACTCATGTACTACACCCTAGGTCAACGGAAAGGATTAGGGATCGGTGGTGGATACGGCGATGGTAAGGGCGCCTGGTACGTCCTGGAAAAAGATCTTGAGAATAATGAATTGATTGTTGGACAAGGACATGACCATGATGGTCTTTATCAAAAATGTCTTACGGCATCTGATCTTCATTGGATCTCCGGTGAAGCTCCGAATAGTGAAAACCTGAAGGCGAAGATCCGCTATCGGGCGCAAGATGCAACCTGCCGAATCACCGAGTTAAATAATACCGATATATCCGTTGAATTTGAAGAACCACGTTTCGCCATCGCACCGGGACAATCGGTTGTATTTTATAGTGAGAATATTTGCTTGGGTGGGGCGATCATTGATAAAGCATTTAATTAATTATTTTAATAATTTTATCCTCTGCTATTTTGGAACAAATATATCTGTATTAAATTCAATAATCCATGAGACATATTTTAAAACCACTTATTAACTTATTTTTTCTATCAGGATTCATCCTGGCTCAATTTCGCACAGATGTACCAATCCAAACCTTGCCCACCAATCTAAACGGTGAATTGGATGCCCAACCATCCCTTTCATTATTTGATCCAGTGCGGTTTGATATGAGTCATGGTTTTACGATGTCAATGATGTCTATGGGTGGACAATCCGCTTCCATAGCAGGATTTACCAATCGCATCACCTATATGGCTATGGATAATTTGAGATTTGATGCAAATGTAACCCTTTATAAAACACAACTGCCATTCCAGCAACAAGGTGCACTTTTTAATCAGCTGGATGTGGCTTATGATGCGGGTATTACCTACCAACCTACAAAAAATTCGTTCCTGCAACTCCGGTTCCAGAACATCCCACACTATCAAAGATACCAAACCCATTCACCCTTCAACCCGAGGTACATTAAGTAAGTGGCAAGAAAAAAAGGTCTCCACCGCAAAAAGAAATCCCAATCCCAAAGTATGACCCTGAACGCTGCAATCGGCATTGTTGGCGTTTTACTTCTAGGATTCATTTATTCATTCTCCCGCAACGTAACCCATACCGGTGTGCCCATTGAGGTCACATTTCCAAAGACCGAACCTAGACGTCTTGCTGCAGATGTTTACCAGAGCAACCCAATTCAGAATATTAAAGTTGAAGTCTTGAATGGTTGTGGTTTAAAGGGCATAGCCGCACGAACAGCAGAATTTCTTCGTGAGAATCATATAGATGTGGTTCGTTCCGATAATGCGGATCACCATGATTATCCAAATACAGTAATCATCAGTCGAAATGAAAATGTAGAAAGTTTGAAAGCTGTTTCAAAATCTTTTGGTGTCACTATGGATGATAAAATCCATATTATAACCGACGATCCTGATGAGTCTCTAGGCGTTGATGTAACAGTGATCCTTGGAAAAGACATTACTAATTTCACCGCAATTTCTGATTTTATTTCTACAATTCAATAAATGTCTGACTCTGAACCGGATTTTGTATCCGACCAGCATCTCCTAAAACAGATCATAGACCTGGCGCTTGATAAGAAAGCGATAGAATTGGTTGCAATGGATGTTCGTGGTCTGTCATCGGTTACTGATTTTTTTGTTATATGCTCAGGTGACTCAGAGCCTCAGGTCAAGGCTATTGCTGATAATATCAGAAGGGGTACTCCGCACAAGCCCCGCCATCTTGAAGGATATGAAAATTTAAATTGGGTACTCTTGGATTACTTCGATGTTGTGGTTCATGTCTTTAGAAAAGACGATAGAGATTATTATAATATTGAAAAATTGTGGGCTGATGCTCCCATAACAGAATTCATAGATGAAGAAACTGAAACAACAGATCATTAACGCAGTCTCCACTTCTCTTGCCTCTCTTACCTATCCGGAAAAAGAGTTCTCCTTAGCACCGCCAAAAAATACGGTATTTGGAGATTTATCCACGAATATTTCTCTTTTACTCACACAAAATCTCAAGAGACCTCCTTTAGAGATTGCTCAATCCATTGCCAAAGAATTAAAAAAAATATTACCGTATCATATTTCTGAGATTACGGTTACTCCACCCGGGTTTATCAATTTTAAAGTAGACAAATCCTTTTATCAATCCAAAGTAAAAACCATTTTGGATGAAGATGACTCTTTTGGCAAAAGCGACTTGGGTGCGGGAAAAACAGCCAATGTTGAATTCGTCAGCGCAAATCCAACTGGCCCTCTTACGGTGGGTCATGGCCGAAACGCAGTTCTCGGGGACACAGTTTCAAATATTTTAGAATGGCAGGGATTTGATGTAACCCGGGAATATTATTTTAATGATGCAGGTCGGCAAATGCGAATTCTTGGCCAATCTGTTGAAGCAAGATATTTTGAGATTTTAGGTAAGGAATTTGAATTTCCTGATGATGGGTATAAGGGCACTTATATTAAGGATATTGCCCAGACCATTCTCGATGATCTGGGAGTTAATCTCAGCGCAGGGGATTCAAGTTTTAAAGAAAAAGCGGAAAAATCTATTTTTGAAGACATTAAAAAAAGTCTTCTTAATCTTGGGATCTATTTTGACCAATTCACCAACGAAAAAACATTCTACGAAAATGGTGAGATTGACAAACTCCTAAGAGAATTACGAGATAAAGATCTAATCTATGATAAGGAGGGTGCCACGTGGTTTAGAGCAACTGCACTTGGAAAGGATCAGGACCGTGTCTACATCAAAAGCACAGGCGAACCTACCTACCGTGTACCGGATACGGCTTACCACCGCGACAAAATCAACCGTGGATTTGATCTCATTATTGATATTTTTGGAGCTGATCATGCAGACACATATCCGGATGTGCTTTTAGCTCTGGAATCACTAGGACTGAAAACGGATCAAATCAGAGTGCTGCTTTACCAATTTGTAACATTACTCCGAGGTGGCGAAAAAATAAAAATGTCCACACGAGAAGCCAACTTTGTGACAATGGATGAGTTGGTGAATGAGGTAGGTATAGATGTTGTACGCTACTTTTTTATTATGCGAAGCATGAACACACATCTCGATTTTGATTTAGAACTGGCGGCTGATCAATCTGATAAGAATCCTGTCTTTTACCTGCAATATGCACACGCACGAATCTGTAATATTATTAAACATGGGCAAGAATCAGGATTAGAATTAGGAGATGATTTTGATTCTACACTTTTATCTCATCCAGAAGAAATTAATTTAATCCAGCACATGGTACGATTTCCAGAAATCATGGAATTAGCTTTCGAAAACCTGGAACCACAAATTATTGCTAACACCCTTCAAGAACTGGCTACACGATTCCATAAATTTTATGGACAATGCCATGTGATTACAGAAGATAGAGCACTTTCAAACGCTCGGTTGGGACTCATCACATCGGTAAAAGTTATCATGGGTAATGGACTGAAAATACTGGGCATCACAGCTCCTGAACGCATGTAATGATCGATTTCGTTCATTCCGAAATTCAGTTTTTTATTCTTTGTCTTACTACATTTTTCACGCTCATCAATCCAATCGGAATTGCACCAATTTTATTGGTAATGACAGAGCGATTCTCAAAGGAAGAAAAAATAAACATTGCATGGAAAGGATCCTTAACTGCTTTTGTTACACTAATTATTTTTTCGATTTTAGGCTCCGTGATTTTCAACTTTTTTGGGATCACAATAGAAGCATTTCAAATTATGGGAGGTATTTTATTTTTTAGAAGTGGCTTTCGAATGTCTGAAGCAAAAATTGGGCGTTCCAGAACCACACCTATGGAACGTGAAGAATCTCAGGAAAGTGATGATTTAGCTATCAGTCCTATCGGAATCCCTTTAATTGCAGGGCCAGGCGCCATTACCGCATCCATGTTATTATCCAGTCAAACACCTCAACTCTATAGCTATGCAACATTGGGTGTATCTATTTTTCTAGTCCTGGCAGTGGTATATCTCATTTTAAGAAATGGTGATCTCCTGATGAAAGCATTGGGATATACCGGCATGAGAGTTATTCAAAGATTAATGGGATTAGTTTTAATGGTGATTGCAGTTCAGTTCGTAATTAATGGTGTTATGTCTATCCTGAGCCCGTTGTTTTCTCCAGGGATAGTTGGATAAATATATGATCTACGGAATACTTCTATTTTATTTTGTATTCATGATTGGTATCAGTGTTGCAATCTCAAAAAAAATTAAAAACAAAACGGATTTTTTTGTAGCGGGTCGTAAACTACCTCTCTGGCTCTGTACAGCAACATTAACCGCAACATGGTTTGGTGGAGGAACCGTTCTTGGTGCTGCAGGAGCTGCTTACAACCGTGGAGTTATAGGTGTTATTGCAGATCCATTAGGTGCAGCTCTATGCTTGCTGCTTGCAGGTCTTTTTTACGTAAGGACCATTCGGAAAATGAAAATACTGACTATTGTTGATTTTTTTGAAATACGATTTGGAAATAAACCTGCTCAATTTGCAGCCGTGGCTCAGTTAATTTTGTTTATTGGATGGACGGGGTCTCTACTCATATCTATGGGAATAATCATTGA
>CAXCBH010000131.1:0-4755 GCA_963980675.1 uncultured bacterium
CCCCATCAATTCTTGCGGGCCTGTAGAAGTCTATCCTTCTCTTTATGCTCTAGAACCAAACCCGTCTGACCTAACTGATGCCATGGATATGGCGCGAGGCGGTCAATTCATCAACATTCCAGATCCTTATCCAGATGAAGCCTGGTATCACTACGATGATTGGACCTGCGAATACGACTGCATGGCCATGGAATATTTATATTGGTGCATCGTCACAAATATGGGCATTCTTGCAGATGCACAAACATGTGCTGGCATTGCAAACGAATGGGAACCTTGTACACCGGAATTATTTGAATCCACCGATACACTCATGTTTAATTTGGTAACCAATCCTGAGAATATGCTACCACAACTGGCACCAGACGGGAATTATTGCCCGGCCAATGTGGGAATCGCAAAATATACTAATCCGGTGTCTTTTTCAATTTTATCCAACTATCCCAACCCATTCAATCCAACCACAACGATTCAGTTTTCTGTAAATACAAGAACCATCGCATCCCTAGGTATTTATGATATATCCGGCAGGCTTGTCGAAACATTAGTGCGTGGTGATTTTGAAGCCGGTGAACATGAGGCAATTTGGAATGCTGTAAATCATTCCAGCGGGATTTATTTTGTGGAATTAACCTCTGGAAAAAATCGATCGGTTCAAAAATTGGTTTTGCTAAAGTAAACTTTTTGTCTTATTGTCTAACCTAATGTTAGATGAACACCAGTTAAGGAAAACCCTTAGCCACCTTGACGGCCGGGGTTACAAAGCCTATAAACAGATACAAGGTCGATTCGAATTCCCTGATTTTGAATTATTGATAGACCATGTTCAGGGTGACCCTTTTGCCCAACCCTCCAAAATTCGCCTACGAGTTCAACAGGAGATTTCGAAAATCCCAGAAGGATTATGGACAAACTCCGTCCGACAAATTGCGCTGGAAGATTTTGTGGCTCGTGCTGTTCGCGATGCTATCAAAGAAACTGTGACACCTAAAAAAGGGACTGGTAAAAGTGGGCTCATTTTTATTGATGCGGGCAAGCAGGAAGTTTTAGAACGAACTGCTTTTGTCATTACAAAAGACTGGGTTGAAGCCCGAATACAGATTGGTCTACCGGCCAGGGGTAGAACTATCCTGGGACAGGAAGCCATTGAAATACTATGTAAGGAGATTCCAATTATCGTTGAGAAATCTCTTAAATGGAAATATCTGGATAAAGATGTCTGTAACCTTTTTGTTGATTGTGTGGAAAACCAAGAATCCATTCGCAAACAATTGGATCACGCAAACCTATCTGCCTTTGTGGCCAATGGTTCCATTTTACCTAGGGCTTCAGGCATCAGCGATCGTCCATTGACTGGTAATAATTTAGTGGAATTCAAATCACCTAAATCTCTCGAAACATCTTTCCAATTAATAAATCCACTCCCTAACGGTGAAACTGTAATACATGGTCTGGGTTTCCCCAAAGGAGTCACTCTGATTGTAGGTGGCGGCTATCATGGAAAATCAACTTTACTAAAAACGTTAGAGAGGTGTGTTTACCCCCCCATTCCCACTGATGGCCGTGAATATGTTATCACGAATCCAAATGCAGTTAAAATTCGTGCTGAAGATGGTCGCCGAATTGAAAAAGTGAATATTGACCCTTTTATTACCAACCTGCCACAGAATATAAAAACGGATTCATTTTGTAGCGATGACGCCAGTGGGAGTACAAGCCAAGCCGCCAACATCATGGAAGCCATTGAAGTTGGCTGTGACCTTCTCCTATTGGATGAGGATACATCAGCCACAAACTTTATGGTTCGAGATGCTCGAATGCAGAAACTAGTTCAAAAAGACCAGGAGCCAATTACACCATTTGTCGATCGAATTCGAGAATTGTATGAAATCCAAGGTGTTTCTACTATTCTGGTTATGGGTGGGTCCGGTGATTATTTTGATGTGGCGGATACGGTGATCAAGATGAAGGATTATGTAGCACATGATGTGAGTGCTGAAACTCAAAAAATTGTAAAAGATTACCCGACCCAAAGACAGGTTGAAGTTCCAAAACCAATAGAACAGATATCTGGACGCATCCCATTTTCTTCATGTTTCAATGCATCTCGAGGTCGTAAAAAAGTAAAGATTGATATTCAAGGAAATGATAAAATTATTTATGGGACTGAAGCCATTGATCTTCGATTTATAGATCAACTGGTGGAAATGAGTCAAACCCGAGCCATTGGCCATGCTATTTATATTGCTTCACAATTCATGATGAGAGACTCTCAATCTCTAAAAGAAATAGTTCAATCTTTGGAAGATTATTTTTTTGATAATGGTCTCGATTCTCTCGACCCTTTTTATGAAAAAGAAAAGCATCCTGGTAATTATTCACGCCCTCGTAAATATGAAATCGCAGCAGCTATTAATCGGATAAGAACCTTAAAAATAATATTTAGCTCTAGATAGCTTTAATAATTCTCATTTTCCTATGTAAATTTTTCATCTTGAATACTTATGGATAACCCTGCATTAACAATCGGTTTAGCCATGGCTTTGGGAATGATGTCCCAGGTTATTGCCCGAAAATTCCATCTTCCTGGGATTGTTGTTCTACTTGCTGCCGGTGTCATTTTTGGCCCCGATGGATTAAGTTGGATTCAACCTTCTTCCCTGGGACCAGCCCTGCAAATCATTGTGGGATTCGCTGTCGCTGTGATTCTCTTTGAAGGTGGAATGAATCTTCGAATCAGCCGCATCAAACGAGAAGAATTAGCTATCCGCGGGCTCATTACGATTGGTGCACTTATTACCCTCATTGGCGGTACACTGGCTGCGCTTATTATCCTGGGATGGGATTTTCGTACATCCATCCTCTTTGGAACTTTAATTATTGTAACAGGGCCCACTGTTATTACACCGTTGCTTAAAAGGGTGCGACTTCATCATGGTGTCAGTACAGTCTTAGAAGCAGAAGGGATTTTGTTGGATGCCATTGGCGCTATCATAGCTGTAGTTGCATTGGAGATTGCTCTCAGCCCTTCCGGACTTTCATTCATTAAAGGGCTTTTTCATATCGTTTCCCGACTTACCATTGGTACAATTATGGGAATAGCAGGTGGTGGTTTATTAACACTTTTATTTCGAATACGAAAACTAATCCCAGATGGATTGGAAAATGTTTTTATTTTGAGTTGGGTTTTCGCATTATTTCAACTTGCCAATACAGCAAGCCCGGAGAGCGGCATCGCCGCAGTAACGATTGCCGGAATGACCATCGGAAATTCAAAAACATACATTCAAAAAGAATTATTAGAATTCAAAGAACAGCTAACGGTACTTATGATTGGGATGTTGTTTATTCTACTTGCAGCGGATGTGCGAATCACAGATATACAATTGCTTGGATTGAAAGGTGTATTGACTGTCCTATTCTTGATGCTTGTTATTCGGCCGCTATCCGTTTTCGTGGCCACTGCCAATTCTGACTTAGATACACGGCATAAATTACTATTATCATGGATAGCACCCCGGGGGATTGTTGCGGCTGCAGTGGCATCTTTGTTCGCATTCGAATTGAATCAACATGGGTATGATGGCGCCCAACTGCGAGCTTTGGTATTTTTACTAATCACAATGACCGTTTTATCCGCTGGTATCACAGGTGGGTGGATTTCATCCCTACTGGGCTTAAGACGAAAAAGTGAATCGGGTTGGATTATTCTGGGGGCACACGAAGTAGCACGGCTTTTAGCACGATTATTGAAGCAGGGCGGGAATGAAGTAATCTGTATTGACGAAGATCCTAATGCTTGTCGATTGGCAGAAAATGAAGGGATTAAAGTTTTTTACGGGAATGCCCTTGGAGAAAGGACATTACAACGGGCAGAGCCGGACATCCGCAAAGGGATTATTGCTTTAAGCGGAAATGAGGAAGTGAATTTTATTTTTTCTCAACGTGCAAAACATTTGGGAAAACAAATGATTATTCTAACCGGAATCAAACAAAAAAATGAAGGAATTACATCCAAAATGATTGAAGAGACGGGAGGAAGAATCCCTTTTGGCAGACCTGTCGATATTGATCTGTGGTCCAACTGGATACGAAAAGGACATACAAAGTATTCATCTTATGAAATGGACCAAAATCTCAATTTTGATCTTTCTGATGCATCCATGGTGGGACTTATTCTCCCTATAGTATCTGGCCGACTTGGCTCTTTGATTCCAGTAGATGACCATCTTAAAATAAAAAAAGGTGATTTTGTAACTTTTCTAATTAATACCCAAAAAGAAGCTGAAGCAGATGCTTGGCTAAAATCACATGGGTTTAATCCTGGAAATATTTCTGGACCGGGACTGGCTCTCTATGCCCAACTGCATACCAAATAATTGGATAAAATATTGGAGTATCTCTAACTAATATAGGAGTTGGAACTGGTGCGGGAAGATTTAGAAACTTAGACTAAATTATCAGCAACCATATCAGCAACATCTTTTACTACCACATCTGCCCTGCCTTCTGGAGTCATAGGGCTAAGACCCTGCTTCATCATACCATAGCAAAAATTGCAGCCCGTCACTACAGTGTCTGCCTTTGATTCAATCACTTGCTCTGCTCGAACCAAATGGGTTCGCCCTTTAGTCTCTTTTTTCCACCATAAGGCACCACCGGCTCCACAGCAGAGTGTATTTCTTCCGCTTTCTTCCATTTCCTGGAAATTTGAAGATGCGGCCTGAATTGCTTTTCGAGGCTCATCCACAATTT
>CAXCBH010000132.1:0-4690 GCA_963980675.1 uncultured bacterium
AGACCTAATGGGACTAGGGCTCGATCCAGAAGATTTCGATAGTCCTTTCGTGATTCATGGCGGTGAAGGTTTCGCCCATGTTACAGGCCGTTGGCGCATTGGAGGTTATGCTGGGACCGGAGGTACAACAATCAGTACAATACCTGATATTATCATTTTTCAGGATGATAATGGAAATGACTTACTAGACGCAGGTGAGAATTCTAAAGATTATACTAGTTATTTTAATCCGAGGATTGAAGCAAAATTTTCAATTGCTATGGGCGCTGCATCTATCGAATACGTTATGCCTCTTTTACAGGATCTTGAATTATCAGCTGGGGCTCTGATGGGCTATGCGCGGGCAAGCATTGCCGTGGACCAACAGAATGGTACTCCAAGATGGGGAACAATATTTGATAACGCATATGGCACTATGGACAGTACAGGAACATTGTATTATGGTGTGAGCGCAAATGAATACAATGAGCCAGTTATTTTACCGGGATCTATTCCAGGATTAATGAGAGATGTAAGTGCAACATTTTTTAATTTTCAACCATATGTAGCAGTAAAATGGCAGTTATTAGAACGATTAGGATTACGGATTAGCGTAGGGTTTAATAAAGGAACTATTCCAGCGGGGGAATGGTATTTAAATGGCAGTACAAAAATCAGTGATGCACCCGCATCTGCAATCCAAGGTGCATCGTTTCGAACGATGCTTTATATTGGTTTATAAAAAATAATAATAAAATAATGTTTAAGAATTTCCGCCAGATTGGGCCATTAGCTCTATCTGCAACAATGGGCTTTTTGCTAGCTGCTTTCCTATTTATTCCAAAAGCTTATTCCAGCAATCAAAATGTATACAAGGTCTTAAGAGAAAAGATCAATGTACTGCAACAGATCATTTCATATGTTAATCATTTTTATTTTGATTCCGTTGATATGGATAAAGTGATGGATGGTGCTTTTCATGGACTTATGGAAGAATTAGATCCTCACTCCACTTACATTCCTGCCAAAGAACAGGAAAATATAAATGAACTTTTTAAGGGGAAATTCCAAGGTATTGGAATTGAATTTGATATTTTGGATGGTTTTATTACCGTCATATCACCGGTACCGGACAGTCCATCAGATTTCGTTGGACTCATGCCGGGAGATAAAATAATCGCTATCAATGGTGAAGATGCATATAAGATCACCAAAGATGAAGTCTTCAAAAAACTACGGGGAAGAAAAGGCACCAAGGTTGATGTTACTATCAGTCGACTTGGGACCCAAAAACCATTCGATGTGACAATTATTCGGGATAATATCCCTATTTACAGCGTGGGTGCAGCTACTATGATCGATGAAAATACCGGATATATTTTCCTACGACGATTCTCCGCCACAACAACTACTGAAGTCAAATCCGCCCTAGAAAAACTTCAATCCCAGGGTATGACGCGCCTGTTGTTTGACCTTCGTGGCAACAGTGGTGGTTTTTTAGAACAAGCGGCAGCCGTATCAGATCAATTTATTACATCAACAGATACCTTGGTTTATACCATAGGAAAAATCAAAGAGTCTAATCAGGTCTTTTCATCAAATCCAAAAATAGGTTGGGATAGCTTTTCACTCATAGTTATGATCAATCGAGGATCTGCCAGTGCCAGTGAAATTGTTTCAGGGGCAATCCAAGATTTAGATCGTGGACTTGTTGTAGGTGAAACAAGTTTTGGGAAAGGGCTTGTTCAGCGCCAGTTGCCATTAGAATCCGGCGCAGCAGTACGAGTTACTATTGCCCGATATTACACCCCTTCTGGGCGCTTGATTCAGCGACCTTATGAAAATGGAAATGATTTATCATACTATAGAGAATTGTATGAAACGGACCGTGAATCCAAGATTGATAGCTTGAAAGAACTACGTCCAAAATATAGTACAAAATCAGGGCGGGTTGTTTATGGCGGTGGCGGCATTACACCCGATGTTTATATTCCATATAAAAACACCATTAATGGGGAAACGGGAAAAGTATTAAGAAATGCTAAACGACCCATATTTAATTTCGCATCTAAATTTGCATCTACACGCTCAAACGAGTTTCATTCATTTGTAAAATTCAGGGATACCTGGGAAGTATCAGAGAAATTATTTGATGATTTTCTGGTACATCTTGAAAAAGATTCTATAGATGTAATCCAAGATTCTTTAAGAACAAATTCTGATTTTATCGATAATAGAATTAAAAGTGAAATTGCTGGATCTGTCTGGGGCAAAGACGAAGCGGCCAATATCCGATTGCAGTTAGATAATCAGGTGATCGAGTCTATGAAACACTTTAATGAAGCTAATGCATTTTTAGAATCTCTAAACTAAATTGAGCGTCTTTTAAATAACTTTTTTTCATTATTTTAATCAGATTAAAACCGGAGTAACACTATGGTTCATTATTTTCTAGAAGGTGGCGGTTTCATGTGGCCGATCCTACTGACCCTTTTATTTGGGCTGGGGTTTGCCATCGAGCGATTTTATTCACTGATGATGTCTGCTGTCGATTCACAATCTTTTTTCGATGAAATCACCAATGCAATTGATGAAAATGGCACAACAGACGCAGTAGAGCTTTGTAAAGAAACGGATGGACCCGTTTCTGCGATTTTTCACGCGGGGCTTTCCAGAATGCATCGCGGATTAAATGATGTTGAGAAAGCGATTCAAAATGCTGGGTCAATCGAAATGGCATTTCTTGAAAAGAATATGATCTGGCTAAATGCTGTGATCACTATCGCGCCCATGCTCGGGTTTACTGGAACGGTTGTGGGAATGATTAGTGCATTTGACGCTATTAAAGCTGCCAACGATATTTCGCCTGCTGTTGTGGCAGGGGGAATTTCCCAAGCACTATTAACCACCGCTTTCGGATTGATTGTGGCTATGATCATCCAGACGTGTCAAAATCTTTTTGTATCCCGAATCGATAAACTTGTGTTGGATATGGAAGAGCAGTCTGTAAAGATTATGGATCACTTGTACGAGAAAGAATCTCAGAAAAAATAAAAACTCTTAAGCCGTATGGCCAATAAACGCAGATTTAAAGGTGGGGAAATTCCCACATCTTCTATGGCAGATATTGCCTTTTTGCTCCTAATATTTTTTCTTGTAACCACAACGATAGATACGGACAAGGGGCTAGGTATTGTCCTCCCGCCTCCCGGTGATATAGAAATTGAGATCCGAAAAGAAAATATCCTGAACTGCCTAATCAATTCTCAGGGAAAAGTACTTTTAGATGAAGAACCTATCAGTGTGGCACAGATCCATCGTGTTGTAGGACAAAAACTTCGGAAAAATGATAAACTTATCATTTCAGTAAAGTCCCACCCGAAAACCACATATAATGATTATGTTCGTGTCATCGACCAATTGAAAATGGCCGATGCTAAACGAATCTCAATTGCGAACAGCAATTAATGAAATTTTCCCGTAAAACACAAATTTCAAGTGAAATCCCTACGGCATCCATGCCGGATATTATTTTTATGCTTCTTATCTTTTTTATGGTTACAACTGTATTAAAAGAGCATTCCGGGCTCCCAGTGAATCTGCCTAAGGCTAAACGAATCGAAAAGTTGAAATCTAAACGGCACACAGTTCAATTGTGGGTTTCTAAAGAGGGTCTTATTTCAATTGATGATCGTTTGCTTGGCGTGGATGATGTATCCCTGGTCATGTATGACAAACGAGTGGCAGATCCACAGATAGTTGTTTCTTTGAAAGGAGACGAAGAAGCCGAAATGGGACTCATTTCTGACATTCATGAAAATCTTCGCAAAGTGGAAGCATTGAAACTAAATTATTCCACGAAAACGCTGGTTGATTAGTGGAATATATAAATCCACTAAAAATAAAATACCCAGTCGTGATTCGAATTACCGGGTTGATTGGAGTTGGCCTTGTAATCATGAATTTTCTCATATTTCCCCGGTTTCAGAATACCATGGAATTTGAAGGTGTGGATCAGATCATTATTGAGAATATTGATATTCCCCAGACACAGCAAATTGATAATACGCCCCCTCCCGCACGTCCTTCCATACCTGTCCCTTCAGATGATGAAGACATTGCTGACGACCTCACTTTAGATGAATTAGATTTTGATGATTTTTCCAACATGGACGCTCCGCCACCGCCGCCTTCAGGCCCTAAGGTTGCTTTTATACCATATGATTTAGCTCCGAGAGCTAAATCAGCCATTAGGCCTATTTACCCTGAGATTGCCCAAGAGGCCGGTATTGAAGGTGTAGTTGTGGTTCAAGCCTTCATTGATCAAAATGGTCGCGTGAAAGAAACCCTGATCTTAAAAGGTGTTCCAAATACAGGTTTGGATGAGGCGGCTATGGAGGCCATTCGCAGGACAAAATTTCATCCGGCAGAACAGCGGGAGAGACCCGTGGCAGTCTGGATCTCTATCCCAGTAAATTTTAGATTAAAATAAAAACTACCGTCATTTAAAAACAAAAAAAGCCCCACTTAAATGGGGCTTTTTTTATACCATTATAATGTTGTTATCCCTTTACGTTCGCTCGATGGTATTCCCAGTTCATTTTACGGATATGATCCACTGATATTTCTTTTGGACATTCTGCTTCACAGGCACCCGTATTTGTGCAGTGACCAAACCCTTCTTCATCCATCTGTTTTACCATGCGAATCG
>CAXCBH010000133.1:0-4680 GCA_963980675.1 uncultured bacterium
TTTGGTTATACGGATTAACCTGATTTGTATAATCAAGTTTAAAGCTCTGAGTTTTAGTTTCTCTCATAAACCGATCAGTATCTACTCCCCAGCGTCTCAAGGTATATTGTGGAAAATAGTTTACACCATCACCAAATTCATTCTGGATATGCTGGGGAACATCTCCAATAATATGAGCCCAGAATAAACTATCCGGAGTGATATAGCGAGAGTCTAATGGATCTTCATAAAGATATGATTCATTGCGGTGAATATACTGGGATGCATTGATCTCAATAACGGACATGGCTGAAAATGAATGAGAGAGATTCAAGCCTGAAAATTGTCCAGTATTGAAGTGTCTTTTTCTCCCATCCTGAGCCATTTGCCGATTATGATCATAGCCCTGACTGACCCCGGAGTTCCATATTGTATTCAACCTGAGTTTTGTAAGAGGGGATATTCGAAGAGTTAATTTATTTTGACTGGACCATGCGTTGTACCAGTTCATGCCTTCATAACCGGGCTCATTAATTTGTTCGCCTGAATCCCAGATTCCATTATCATTGTTATCTGTAAATACGGTATCTCCGTACATGGTAAATGTCTGTTTACCATAGAGCCAGCCTTTAGAACCATTCAGCCGGCCTGAAGAGTAGAATGTGAGTCTTCCTGGAATAATTGGACCATTTAAGTTTCCTGACACACTGTAGTCATTGGTTGGAGAGAATGAATTAAGATTCTGGAACATTGGGTCCGTTGTTGTGTGATCTCCGCTATACACATTAATAGACCCTTCAAATTTGTCTCTACCATCTTTAGTAACCATGTTGATTACGCCGGTCAAGGATCTACCGTATTCGGCATTAAATGTGCCGCTAATCACCTGCAGTTCCTGGATGTTGTTATTTTCAATTTTCACTGAAATCCCACCGTCATAGGCGTCAGTCATGGGAACGCCATCCACCATGTAGGAGATCTCGCTACTACGGCCTCCGCGCATGTGGAGACCGCCCCCGGCATCTTGGGTAATGCCTCCCTGAAGTCTTAAAACATCCTTGACTTCTGTTACTGGCATAACGTCCAGTTCATCCGCAGTGATTCTTGCTTCAGACTGGGTTACGTCAAACTGGATCAGTTTTCGTTCAGCCGTGACCACCACTTCAGATCCTTCAATAACTTCAGTCCTTAAAGCTGCATTCATACGAGTTGTTTTATCTATGGAAACATTGACATTTTGTAAAATAAGTGACTCATATCCAATCATGGAAAATTTTATGGTATAGACACCCGGATGAATATTCAATATAAAATATTCACCCGACTCATTTGATGCTGTACCTAGGTCAGTATCTGCCACAATAACATTACAGCCGATAAGTGCTTCACCTGAATCCTTGTCCGAAATGAGCCCCGTGAGTTTTCCAGTAGTTCCGGCAGTAAGCAAGTGTACCATTAATATCAATAAAATTATATACCGGGTTATTCTCATAGGGATGCTTCCATAACCATTGGAAAGGATTTCACCTGCGTACTATCGATAAATATTTTGCTTTTAACAGCTAAACCATTTCGAAACTTGAAATATTCATTTTGCCAGTTCACAGAGCCTGAATCAATAATTATGTCGTTCATCACTTCTTTTAGTATCACTGATGTATACTCCTGTTTCAAATTCTCTTGAAACATATCTGTTCTATGGAGACCAACATTTTCAGCATCATTGATCATTTTATTTCTTACAAGGAGACCGGACAAAACGGATTTTAACGTTTTAATGGATCTAATTCGTTTGAATTGGCGCTCAGAAAGTTTTGCCAGATCCATAAGGCATTGTTCTACTGTAATGACGTTGCTACTTCCTGTAAATGCAGCAGGGGTTTGATTGTGGGATACATTCTTTTCCTGATTGTTATTCAGTTCATCCAATATTTCAACTAAACCTTCATTATCAAACCTGATCTCGAGGTTTTGGGCAACCTTATCCGTAAAATTTCTTAACTCTGGTAATTTTTTATAGGTCACCGCCATCTGTTTCAGCCAATCTATATTAAGCTGATACTCTTTTTCTGTGAGAAGTATATCTTTCTCTTTTTCCAGTACCTGGATGATGCTGAAACCATTGCTGGTTTTCACAGGGCCTGAAATTTCCCCATCCATTAAACCAAATGCTGCTATTTCAAAAGATGGATCCAATACGCCCATTTTATACCAGCCAATATCACCGCCATTTTCTTTAAGGATTGGATCATCAAAATATGTTTCTGCTAAAATTTCCCACTGCACCCCTGATTTGAGTTGCTCATCTATTTTCCTAATGGTTTCAAGGTCAATAGCATAAAGATGTCTAACATGGAGCCTTGTTTTATAATATGTAAAAAGCCGTCTCAACTCATTGTCTGTGACCTTTATTCTTTGAATGATCTTTGAATTATAGTAAGTGTTTAAAAGAAGCTGCTTGTAGGCTCGTTCTTTTTTTAAGATAATTTGCGGATTTTCTGAAATTCTTTTATTGTTACTATAATTAAGAATTAATTTTTCATCGATCAGTGAATTCAATAGGGCGTAGCGGTTCGAAAGATTATCAGTTTGATGTGTTTTAAATAAAAATTCCTGATAAGGTTGTTTAAAGTCATTTAGTAAGATTTCAAACTCATCCACTGTGGCGAGAACCGGAGAATCGATCCTTTCACAAGAGAAAAATGTAATAAGGCAAATACTAGCGAGCGATAAAAATATTCGCATCCTTACCCTTTAATATTTTAGTTTCATTTCCGTTAATTAATTTCCAGTCTTCCATTTTTCCGGGAAACATTTTATCTGTCAATTCCACTTCACTTTTACTACCGTTAAACACTGAAAGAATTCTGTTATTTCCATAGGCTCGTTCAAAGCTAATAATTTTTTTTCGATTATTTATATAAGTTGTCTTGAAAGTGCCATGAGTTAAAGCAGAATTGTTTTTTCTTATATGGATTAAATCCCGATAGTGATTATATATTTCATCATTAAAGGATACTTTGTTAAGGGGACGCTTGCCGTCACAATCTTTTAAATAATCACATGGATGAGCAATTTCAGAGTCATAGGTATTTTCGGGCCATACCATAGGTTTTCGGCAATCAGGATCGTCAGCGCCCCACATGCCTGCTTCGTCGCCATAGTAAATTAATGGTGCGCCCGGATAAATAAATTGAAGTGTAATAATAGTTTTTTGTATTTGTCTCTCATCTTTTCCAGGCATTTGAATTCTAAAATCCCAATTTTTCCAAGTTCCACCATCATGGTCAATCCAACGATCAGGGTTCATTATAGCAGTTGCAAGCCTTTCCGTGTCATGACTATCAACCATATTTTGTAAATGTAATACATTTTCATACTCATAATCTTTGATCACACTATGGAGTAAACGGTCAAACTTTTTAGCAGAAACTTGTTTTTTCTCATCAATAAAGAATTTAAAAGCAGCATCTCCAAATCGATAATTCATGACACTATTAAAGACATCATTTTGTATCCAAGGCGCAGCATTAAACATTTTATTATTGTGATGGTCTTCCCACCAAACTTCACCATTTATATAAGCATCAGGGTTTATTTCCTTGACCCAGCCATTAAATTCTTTCCAGAAATTGATATTAACAAGTTCAGCCACATCAAGCCGCCATCCATCAATACCATCTGATGGGTCACCATCGTTGTTAGGATCCATCCATCTATTTACTATATTAAAAAAATGATTCTTGATTTCAGGAAGTGGACCGTCTATATTTTCCTTAAACTCTGCTAAATCTTTGATTCCATACCAGCCTTCATAATCAAATTCATTCTCTGGAGTATCAGGGTTATCATAGCTGATAATATTAAACCAATCAGAATATGCACTTTTTTCACCGTTATTTTTAACATCCTGTAAAGCCCAGAATGGAATACCAACATGGTTAAAGACACCATCAATAATAATTCGCATATTTCTCGAATGAACTTCTTGAATTAATTGTAAAAAAAGTTTATCCGCAAAAGTCCATTGCCAGGTACTTGGATCTTCAGGATTTTCTGATTTCCAAATTTTGACATCTTCAGATGGATTTGGTCCAAAATTATTATCAACATGATGAAAATATTTTGCACCATATTTATGGGATGATGGAGATTCAAAAATTGGATTAAGATAAATTGCATCAATGCCTAAATCCTTCAAATAATCTAACTTATCTATTATTCCTTGTAAGTCACCACCGTATCGTCTTAATTGGAATTGATAACGATAATCCAGTCCATTCTCTTTTTCCCATGGTTGGAATTCGTACCAATCAGAAGTCCAAGGTGTAATATCCCAACTAGTTTGCTCCTCATACGGCCAGGTTCCTTCTAAAGATGAAATATCGGGGTCGTTACTAGGGTCTCCATTATTAAACCTTTCAGGGAAAATCTGATACCATACCGCACCTTTTGCCCATTCAGGTTGAAACCCGTTAGCAAAGGATAGGGTTGTAATAAATATTAAAGCTGGGATTAAATATTTCATTAATTAATAGTAACTCATCCAGTAGTGACGGAATAGTATGGTGGAATGTAATGCCAATATTTCATTTTCAAAAACAAGAATAATGTGAATTATTAATCAATATAAAAATCGGTTTTCACAATATTGATGAATTTCATTATAAATAATTTGGTAACTCATGGTAGAGTTACACT
>CAXCBH010000134.1:0-4666 GCA_963980675.1 uncultured bacterium
CGATCCACAGGAGAATCGGGTTGGCTCCTGATTGGCGTGACGGGAATGGGCGCCATGATGGGTGTAAGTGCTCTTTGGATCGTTGTGGGAGAAGTCATAGGTGTGTGGCTTTCCTGGCAATATATGGCCAGGAAATTCAAGCGCATGACTGACGAATATGGTTCCATCACAATCCCGGATTTTTTGGTGAGTCATTTTAAATCCACCACGCACACAATTCGGATTGTTGCTGCTACGGCACTCTCCCTTTTTGTGGTGATCTATGTGAGCGCCCAGATTGATATTACTGGAAAAACCTTTGAGTCTTTTCTTGGACTTGATTATTACACCGGCATTGCCATTGGTTTCGGAATTGTTGTCATGTACATTTTTTCCGGTGGATTTCTTGCAGTAGCCTGGTCTGATTTTTTCCAGGGCTCGCTTATGTTTGTGGGGCTTCTGCTTCTGCCGGTTGTTGCTTATTTTAGTTTATCGGGAGACGTATCTATTATAGAAGGTTTGCGGTCCATTGATCCGTGGTTGCTAGATATATGGGGTCCCGGGGGATTAACGCTCATGAATTTTGTTGCAGTGTTAGGACTTTTATCTATTGGGATTGGGTTCATGGGATCACCCCAGGTTTACGTACGATTCATTGCTATCAAAAATGAAGCCGAGATCGAGAAAGGGAAGTGGGTTGCTCTTTTTTATACTTTACTGACAGACACGTCTGCGGTTGCCATTGGGATTCTAGGACGATATATGCTTACAGAAGCGGGAGAAAATCCGGAAATGATTTTAGGCAATGCTGCAGAAAATGTTCTTGCATTGGTTCTGGGACAAGTAATGCCTACCCTGATTATTGGGATTTACATTGCAGCAGTTTTATCGGCTGTCATGTCCACGGTTGATTCACTTTTGGTTGTGGCTTCCAGTGCCGTAACCCGTGATTTTTACCAGCAGATCCTCCATCCGGGGATAGATGAAAAAAAGCTTATGGGTTTATCCAAAAAAGTTACCCTGATCCTGGCAATTCTGGCTTTAGGTGTCGCCTTAGCAGTATCAGTTTTGTCCCCAACCCGTACTGTTTTTTGGTTTGTGATCTTTGGTTGGTCCGGGATTGCCGCTACATTTTGTCCTGTGATTATTTTATCTATTTTCTGGAATGATTATACTGAAAAAGGTGCTATCGCCACTATGGTTACAGGATTCTTGTGTATCCCCTTTTTCAAATTTGTGGTGCCCAATATTTCAACGCTTGAAGCCTATATAAATAAATTAGATGTAATGCTGCCATCTGTATTATTGGCGATGTTGGCGGGATGGGCCACAAGCACGTTCTTAAAAAACTAGCTTTTTATTGCGCTTACTGAATTTCGGGTAGCGTGATAATTCCAACCTCGTAATACCAGTTGAACATTGGTATGTTGATTGTTTTCAGTAACCTTGTCTTTTCCTGAATAGAGTTGGATCAAGATCGTTTTTCGTGGTTTATCGGATAGATTTGGCATGGAACCGTGAATTGTACAACAATGAAAAAACAGGATATCTCCCGGCTTTGCTTCTACAGGTTCTGCAGACTCTAAAGTATAATTATCGTGAATTTCTGGCACTCGAGAATGACCATCAGAATTTTTTATTTTCCCCATTTTATGTGATTTGGGAATAACCCGGAAGCGCCCCATATTTTTTGTAGAATCAGATACATGGATTACCGCTGCGATCATGGAATTCTTTTTAGTGGGGAAATACGACCAATCCTGATGGAGGGGGAATGCTGATCCCTTTTTTATGGGTTTCAAAAAAAGTTTGGTATGGTGAAGAATAATGTCCGGACCAATCAGAGATTCAGAAAGATCCAAAAGTGTTTCATGTTGAACCATTTCCGTCATAATAGAGGAATAGCTTTGGACATTATGTGTATGGATGACTGCTGAATCAGGATTTTCAATATGTTGTGTTAATTCACTACCCCAACGGGCATTAATGGGTTCCCCGCTGAATTGTATTTGAGAAATGATGCGATCAAATTCAGCTTCAAGTGCAGAAATCTGATTTGATGAAAAAACGCCCTTTTCAAGAGCAAAACCCCTGGTATTGAATTGGGAGGAGAAAGACAATTAATTGGTTTGGTAAAGGCTTTTTACCCAATCGGAATCTTCATTTGAAAGCAAGTCCCCTAATGCCGCCGCTGCTTCCACCTGGTCAACATTCCGTTGACCCAAAAGAGCACAGCCCGTGGGGGAATCTGAAAACAGCGCATTCACCACACCATGAATCACAGGGCTGAGATGATCCGAAAATCGTTCATCCAGCTTAGCTTTATTGTCCAGCATTTTTTGGAGGAATTCCATATCACTAAAGGCCTTTTCATGACTGCGAAAATCTCCATCTTCAAATTGTGTCGGCTTAGTGTATTTACCAGTAAGTAAGCCATGTTTAATGGGTGAAAAAAAACAGATTCCTAAATTATGATCATTCACATAGTTTTTTAATCCACTGGATTCATAAGTGTCATCCATCACATTTCTTAGAGGCTGAACTACATCAGGATCGCACCGTTCAATGAATTGCATAATTTTTTTAGATGACCAATCTGATAAACCGATAAACCTTGTTTTGCCTTCGTCCTTAAACTTTCGAATGACTTCAATCGCGTCATTAAAATATTCTTCATTTTCACCAAAATTGCAGTGGTGAAGATACATGAGATCTACGCAATCTGTTTTCAGATTAATTAAAGATCGCTCCATGTTTTGTCGCATGACATCAATATTATACCAATGCTTTTTATATCCTCGATCCCAACCAACCTTTGTGGCGATAAAAATATCCTTGCGGGGGATAGACCCCCACATTGAACCGATCACTTGTTCGGATCGGCCATTCCCATACACATCAGCAGTGTCCCAGTGATTGATACCCCGTTCCCAGGCGCGCTTTAGGGCAGCTGTTGAATCGTTATCTGTTTGTCCTGCCCAGCCTACTGGTAATTTTCCACTTTTGTTGGCGCCTCCGTAAGACCAAGTCCCAAGGCTAATTGCTGATACTTCAGCGCCTGTACGGCCTAAAGTAATATTTCGCATAAAATTTCCCCCAAATTGAATCTGAAAGTTAGGGGAAAGATTGTAAAATAGATGCCGGTAATGCGTAATCAAAAATTAAAGATCATTGATATTGGGCATTCAAATTATAGCATTGAGAGTGCCATATCGTTGTTAGAAACCACCGTTAGCCAATCTGCTTTTGAAGGCAGAATTCGAGCTATAAAGATCATTACGGGGCATGGTTCGGGAAAATTGCGAGATGCGACTAGAGAGTGGTGCAGGGAGCAGGACGGGCGGTTTCAGGCGGTGATCCATGGTGAAGACTACACCATGTTCAACCGCGATGCAGCTGATATGAGAGCTGATTGTGATTTGCGCTCCGATATGGATTTTGGTCGCAGGAATCGCGCAGTCACTTACATTTGGCTATGGTAGGATGGAATAGATATCTCTCTTAAATTCTAATCATTAGATTATTATAATATGGTTTCACAATCTACGAAATACGATCATTTATTTAAAAATGTTATTCCCAACACTATTGATGGAATCCGTATTTTTGGTAAAAATGACAATTATACCAAACCACAAGATTACGATAATGTATTGAACCTGGAAAACCGCATATGGGCGGATCTATTCCAAAATCTGGAATTTCTTTTAGACCAATATTCATCGCGGGAATATTTGTTGGGACTTCGATCTTTACCAATACCCAATAATATGTTTCCTGATTTTGAAGCCATTTCTCCTTTGATTGAAAATTCTACTGGATGGACATTGATTTCTGTGGCCGGATTTCTTGATGAAGAATTGTTTTTTGATATCAATAAAAAACGACAGTTTCCAGTGACAGATATTATTCGCCAGTCACCTCGTTTTGCCGAAAAATATGCTGGTATTGATATTAAAAATGATGAGGGATATACTCCAGAGCCGGATATTTTTCACGATATCCAAGGCCACATTCCGTTTCTTATGAATAAAAAATATGCAGATTTTATGTGGGAAATTGGCTCCTTGGGGGACGAGATTCTTAAAGATGAGCGAGGGCTGGGTCCAGACCTGGTGGCACATAATTTAAAGCGACTACAGAATTTTGCCTGGTGGACCTATGAGTTTGGGTTGATTAAAAATACAGGTGACACGGATTCATTCCGTCGAGTTGCCAATGATATGGATTACGAAATATGCGGTGCAGGGATCATATCTTCGCTTGATGAGGTTACCAATGTGGTCAAATGCGCAAAAGGCGAAAGTTCGCGATCCAAGTTTTTACCCTATAATATAGAAGAAATGATTATGACCTGTTTTGACTATAGCAATATCCAAGATAGATATTATGTAATCAGTTCTATGGATAGTCTATATGAATCTTTTCGTGCCAACCAGCGATTATTTTGGTTCGAGGGATAAAGGGGATCCTTTTATTCAATGGTTCATTATTGCCTTATCACTATTGTAGATCTGATACAATTTCGGAATGGTTAACTGGCACAAGAAATTTTCAAAAATGCATAATTAAACAAAGATTCGCCCAAATTTTGAACTTTCCATAAATTCTTGACACAATGGTGATTTGGCAGTAAAATCTTTTAGCTTTAGCGCATTTTGATGCTACAAGTGTTCATAATCCGAGG
>CAXCBH010000135.1:0-4658 GCA_963980675.1 uncultured bacterium
TATTCAGGAATTTTATTCAAGCTTGACCGGGAACTACAATCCGAATTCTCTTGAAGCCATGACTCTAATAAATGCAACCAGGGATTCTGTTGTGGCAGACTCATTATACATTGGCGAGCAGGAGATCAATATTGGCGGGAAGGTATTTTCTGTAGATATTGGCGAATCTTTTGAGTTTGAATTTGACACAACGTTTGGATTTAAAAGTTTTCGAAGGGATACAGTCATTGACACTACGGTTCAAATTTCTGTATATGCAGAAGATCTAGGTAGAATTGATACATCCTTTATTCGAAAAAAAGATTTACCGGGACATGAAAGCGATGAAAACTTCATTGAGATTGTAAAAGAAGAGCCTATGAAACGCGTTGAAGCAATAGAATATTATAAAACGTATTTACCCGATTCTTCAAATTATTATTGCCCGCTCACTAATATTCCCTATCAAATGGAAATTGGTGAAGATGGCGCTAGTTTGAAAGTTTCAAGTCCGATAAAAGAAACTATCAAAGAACCCCGTTATTTATTATTCTCTTTCAAGGCAAATAGTCACGGTATAATTAAAGACGGACAAAAAAGCTGGGATTAAGCTGACTGAGCACATATGGTTGGCTTAGTTATATCAGATACATTCCTCCTTTGTGGCGCTTGGGTTCGCGATGGTGATTCATTTGTACTGCAGAGTCTGGGCCGAATTCCATTTACAGATAGCATCTCATCTATTATTTATGATGAAGCGGAATTAAACTCCGTTTTAGCATCAGCACTCCGTAAATCAAAAGAGACATTTCCCTTTGATGGCCAAGACGTTGTTGTAGGTCTTCCCGAAAAAATAATTACGCATTCCATTGTAGAATCAGATCAGGATCTTTCAAGGGAAGACAGTATAGATTATATCTATTGGCTTGAATCACAAAAAGCCAGACCAAATTCGCAGGCTGTTTCCATATTCGGACAAGTCTATCTACCAGATGAATCCAATATACATGTTTGTAGTGTTTCAAATGCCCTTATAAGAACAATTAAGCTTACTATTACAGAATTAGGTGGAACACCACATTGGATGGGGCCTGTGAGTTCACTTTATCTTGATGGATCCGGCATGTCTGAAGCTGCAATTATACAGAGAATAGGCAATCAGTATAACTTTATGAAAGTTCAGAATAACCGCTTTGATATGGGTAAGGTTTCATTTACTGGAGGGGTACCAAAAGTAATTTCTACCACAGATGAAAAAAATGAAATTACTTTGGCCGCATTGGGACTGGAAGAATCTGAATTAGATGATATTCCTGTTTTTTGTCCACAAAAATTGGGTCGCCAATCAACCGCTGCATGGGAATCATCAGATCTCAGGATTCCATTGCCGTTTGAGGGTGTGGATGTTAATGATCAGCATGTAGGAAGTATTCCAGAATTTGAAGCCAACCAATTAACACAATTGATTACCAGTCACTCTGTTGGTCATTCTTTTAACTTTTTCGATGAACCGAGTATAGTCGATTTCTTTTTTACAAATGTTATTCCAACGCAGGTGGAAGAAGATGTTATTGCTGAAGCAGAAGTAATAGATGAAAAAGAAGAAATTATAGAAAAGGTATTTCACCAAATAACTACAGGGCCTGCTCTTGGGCTCATCTTAATTGTTGGGTTATTTATTGCATTCAATATTTTCAAATTAAAACGAGAATTGAATAATCAATATTTTGGAGTGGATAAAGGTTTTTTTATTGAACGATCAGGTACATCAGAAAACGAAATATCAAACCCAATGGGCGCCCAGCCGCCATCAAATAATCTGCTGAAACAATCCAAGTCTATTACTTCAGCTTTATTATCGATCTTAACTCAAACAGATCTGGATCGTTATAATGCACTCACTATTACAAAATCTTTTGTGAGTTTAGAATATTTAAGCGGTATCAATCCCAATATAGAAAATATTTTGGATGTAAGTCCAACATCTTTCTCAGTGGAAGCGACGGGACAAGACAGTACAATTTTTTTATGGTATTATAGTTTTGACCTTCCGGAAAATTCGAGAGAGGTTGCAACCGGTGATTTATCTAAAATGGATTTGATGATTCAACTGGATACATTACTTACTGATTATTCTTTAAAGTATTTTGAACAGGTATTTACAGAAAACCAGATATATGGGCCCATGCTCATTTGGGTGAGAAATAAAGCGGATATTCTTCAAGCTAGCGCTATTATTTCCAATGTAGGCGATGAGATACTTCTCAGGAAGTTTGTCCTATTCAACGAAGCTGACCATCCCGAACCAAGAGCTGGATTTTATGTTTCCATCCTGGAAGATTGAGTGAAAATCCTTGCAGGACGATTCAAAGGCATTCCCATTAAAATGTCTAAAAAAATGCCATATCGTCCAACAAAATCAAGGGTGAGAAAAAGTATTTTTGATAAACTGGTTCCTTTTCAATATTCATCTGTTTTGGATCTATTTTCCGGTTCCGGAATTATGGGTTTAGAAGCTTCAAGTCGAGGTGCTTCATCTGTCACTTTTGTAGAAAAACATGGAAAAAGTTTAGCATTAATGAAAGAAAACTCACTGAAATTTCATGGGGTAGATTATTCTTTTATTAAGATGGATGTATTTAGTTTTTTAAAAGAAGGCAGATCTTTTGACCTTATTTTTGCCGACCCACCTTACGGTCGATTTGATCTTAAAGCTCTTGTAGAAGTAATTTATGAACGTTTAAATAAAAATGGTAAACTCATTCTAGAATGTGAAAAGAGCCAGGCTCCATTCTTAAATGCAGATGTGACTGATTATGGAATTACACGAATATTAACTTGGACAAACTTATGAGAAAAATTATTTATCCAGGAACATTTGATCCCATTCACAACGGGCATATCGATATTGCAACTCGAGCAGCAAAATTATTTGATGTCCTTGAATTTGTTGTCGCTATAAATGTGGAAAAAGAACCATTATTCACTGTTGAAGAAAGATTGGCTTTAATAACTGATTCAACGAAACATATCAATAATATTAAAGTTAACCAATTCACGGGGCTTGTAGTTGATTATGCAAAAAATTCTGATTCAATTGCAATCATTCGAGGTCTTCGTCATGTGAGTGATTTTGAGTTTGAATTTCAGATGGCTATGATGAATTTTCATCTTAACCCGGACATTGCTTCATTATTTATGATGCCTGATGAAAAATATATTCATTTGAATTCTACGGTTGTAAAGGATGTGGTGAAAAATGGTGGCGACATTTCCGCTTTTGTCCCATCTTGTGTAAATGATGCATTAATGTCTAAATACTCCGTCTGATTATTTTTAACTTCGGCACTGGAATTTTACTATTATAAATCAATTTTAATGCCTACCTACGATTATATTTGTTCAGAATGCGGAGATAGGTTTGAACATTTTCAAACCATGGCATCTTCTGCCCTAACACAAAGACCAGATTGTGAACAGGAAAAGTGCGCTGTGAAACGAATTGTAAGTGGCGGCACGGGCCTAATATTTAAGGGATCCGGATTTTATCTAACAGATTATAAAAATAAGGATAAAACCCCACAGCCTAAGGATAAAAAAGAAAAAAAAGAAAAACCAAAAACCGATACCAAAAAGAAAGCGAGGAAAACTGTAGCATGAATGGCGCACAAAAGATGAAAATGGAAAATGGACGATTGATAGTCCCGGAATGCCCATTCATTCCTTTTATAGAAGGAGATGGTATTGGCCCTGATATTTGGAATGCAGCTGTACATGTGTTTGATAACGCAGTTGAAAAAGCCTATGGCAATTCACGACGAATTGAATGGATTGAAGTTTTAGCTGGGGAAAAAGCTTTCAATAAAACAGGAGAATGGCTTCCACAAGCTACGCTTGATTCGATTCAGGATCATCTTGTTGCAATTAAAGGGCCCCTAACGACACCGATCGGAGGTGGAATTCGCTCCTTGAATGTTGCGCTTCGTCAGAAACTGGATCTTTTTGCCTGTGTTCGTCCTGTGCGATGGTTTGAAGGAGTGCCCTCACCGGTAAAAGAACCGGGCTTGGTGGACATGACCATTTTCAGAGAAAATACCGAGGATATTTATGCAGGTATCGAATGGATGGAAGGGACAGAAGATTTAGAAAAAGTAAAATCATTTTTCATCAATGAAATGGGTGTGACTAACATTCGTTTCCCTGATACGTGTAGTTTGGGCGTAAAACCTGTTTCCATAGAAGGGACAGAAAGATTGGTTCGAGCGGCCATTGATTATGCATTATCTCATGGACGAAATTCTCTAACACTTGTCCATAAAGGGAACATTATGAAGTTCACTGAAGGTGCATTTCGGGATTGGGGATATGAAGTTGCAAAAAGAGATTACGGAGCAACAGATCTAGATGGTGGACCCTGGCAGATTATCAAAAAAGGCAGAAAAGAACTCATTGTAAAAGATGTGATTGCAGATGCATTCCTGCAGCAAATTTTATTACGTCCTGCAGAATATGACGTGATTGCCACTCTTAATTTGAATGGAGATTACATTTCAGATGCATTGGCAGCAATTGTAGGCGGAATCGGGATTGCCCCGGGCGCAAATATAAATTATGTCACTGGTCGCGCCATTTTTGAAGCAACTCATTGCTTCCATCTATTGAGCCATCATCAACAGCAA
>CAXCBH010000136.1:0-4655 GCA_963980675.1 uncultured bacterium
TGGGTGCCGAATCGGCGCCGCCAATGTTCGCCTGGCTCCCTACAGCCAAAAAGAAAAATGGTGCACGAATGAGTTTTGCTACAACGATAAGCAGAATAGCGTGAAAGGCAATCCAAATTAGCCCAACAACAAACAAACCGGGATTTTCAAAAATAGCCATGATATTCATTTTCATTCCAATAGTAGCCACAAGAATATAAAGGAACAAACTTCCATAACGAGATGCGCCAACACCTTCCAATTCCCTTGCTTTTGTAAAAGAAAGCCCTAACGCAATAGTAGTCGCCAAAACTATGAGCCAGAAGAATTTTGAAGTAAGACTGAATTTTGCCAGCCATGGCGCACTCTCACTAATCCAAGGTGCAATATTATCCGCGCCCAGGTGTGCAATTGCAGTAACACCAAATCCCACTGTCATGACCTTGAGCGTATCTGTTAAATCGGGAATACGAAGTATCTGGGCACGATAGGCTTCTATCTTTTCTTTCAATTCTGTAATTGCAGAATTATCTGCTTGAAATTTGGCATCGATCCTTTCATTGATTCCAGCGCCATACAATAAAAATGCCATCCAAATATTGGCGACGATCACATCCACAGCGATCATAGATGAAAAAAGGGTATCACTTACATTGAAAATTTCTTTCATAGCTGCCTGATTTGCGCCACCGCCGATCCAACTTCCGGCCACGGTAGTGAGTCCACGCCAAACAGCATCAGGGCCAACACCGCCCACAACACCTGGTGCAAAGGTGGAAACAATCAAGATTGCTAATGGACCACCTAAAATGATTCCTGCCGTAGCTGTTAAAAACATGATGATGGCTTTCGGGCCCAGTTTTTTAATTTCCGGTAGATCAATGCTTATGGTGAGTAAAACAAGACTTGTAGGGAGTAAATACCTGGATGCAACAAAATAGAGATTAGAATCTTCCCCTGAGATAATACCGAAAGAGTTAAAAATGGATGGAATGAAATAACATAATAGGAGTGTAGGGATGTATTTATAGAATTTTTCCCAGAATGGATTTTTACTTTTGGATGTGGTAAAAACGAATGCCAAGATGCTGATGAGAATACCAAAAACAATGGCATCATTTGTGAATAAAGGTCTGTGCATTGATGAAATTAGCTTACATTATTCGGAGTTTGTTGATCTTGGTAACATTCTCTTTCAGTTCAGTTTTGGTCATTTCATTGACTTCCTGATCTCTTCCTGGTAGGCCTCATTCTATCGACGACTCTGCAGTTTTGCCAAAAGTCGAAGTATCTCTAAATAAAGCCAAATCAACGTAACGAGCAGGCCAAAGGCACCGTACCATTCCATGTACTTCGGAGCGCCCATTTCAACACCTTCTTCAATAAAATCGAAATCTAATACGAGATTTAAAGCAGCAATCACCACTACAAATCCACTGAACAAAATGCCCATCATGCCATTACTATGGATTACGCCAATGCCGGAACCAAAAAAACCCATAATCATATTTATGACATATAGAATAGCGATCCCACCCGTTGCAGCTACAACACCCAGTTTAAAATTTTCTGTAGCTTCAATAAGACCCGATTTATAAGCAAGCAATAAAGCACCTAAAGTACCGAATGTTAAAAAGATCGCCTGAATCACAATTCCCGGATACATTTGTTCAAAGATCATTGATATCACACCCAGAACAATTCCTTCTACAACTGCATACATGGGAACAGTAATGTGCCCCAAAGTGGGTTTAAAAATGGTAACCATTGCCAAAATAAGTCCGCCAATAACGGCAGGAAGCACCATCCCATGCATGGCCGGATTTCCCCACGTATAACCAGCACTCAAAATAATTAAGATTAATCCAATTCCGGTTTTATTTACTGTGCCGCTCAATGTCATTGTGCCCTCTGTCACGGCTGATAAATGGTTCCTAAATGTGGATGATTGAAGAGCCGGGTTTCCGGATCTCATTGAAAGATGTTTATTCATTTTCTTCTACCTTTTCAATTCTAAACCATGGTTTTCCATCTGACCTCTTTTTCTTGGCCATTTTAATTAAACTCATTACCACAATTAAGATAAGTGGTAACGATAAAATAACTACAGGACTTTCCATGATTAATTAATAAAATATATTTTACCTATTATTGACTGCTGCAATCCGATCCATCACCGGTGGATGACTGTATGATAAAAATACCATGAGAGGATGTGGAGTTAAATGCGACAAGTTATTGGCAGCTAATCCTTTCAGCATACTGATCAATGCTTCCTTGTTTTGAGTATGCTCCAAAGAATATGCGTCAGCTTCAAATTCATTTTTTCGGCTCATGGCAGTTGAAAAAATAGATGTAAGCAAACTCACAGGTGCATACAACATTCCGAAGAAGATGAGGCCTCCATAAACGGAAACAGTCTCCACACCAAAAACAGAAAATAATGCAGGATCATTCATAATAAGATTAAACACAAAAAGCATAACACCTGTTTCTAATATTCCTAAAATTGTTCCCGTAATAATATGTTTCTTTTTATAATGACCCACCTCATGGGCTACCACTGATACAATTTCTTCAGTTGTATGCTTATCCAATAAAGTATCAAATAATGCAATACGTCTTGATTTCCCGAATCCACTGAAATACGCATTGGAATGAGATGAGCGTTTGCTACCATCCATCATATCGATTCGAGCAATAGGAAAATTAACTTTTTTTGCAAATGCTTCAATGGCTGTTTTCAAATCCCCTTCTTCAAGAGGTGTAAACTTATTGAATAGGGGCGCAATCACATGCACAAACAATGGTTGGATAGCAATCATAAATGCTGTGATAATTCCCCATGCAATCCACCAACCATTCTCACCATAGGTATTAAAAAAGTAAAGGACTGGACTCATGATTATTGTTCCAAACACAATGGTGAGCGTGTATCCTTTCAATTTATCTAATACGTAGGTTTTCGAAGTTGTTTTATTAAACCCATATTTCTCTTCTAAAACAAAAGTGCCGTAAAGCGAAAAAGGTAAATTAATAATATCATTGATAATAAAAATAATTCCAAAATACATTAGTCCACTTAAAATAGGATGAACCGTTTGAGTACGGACAAACTGATCTAGAATTCCAAAGAGCCCGGTGTGAATTACTATTAGTGTTAATAACAAACTGAAAGTGCTGGAAAATAAACCAAATCGTGTATTGTCTTTTAAATATGCCTGTGATTTGGCGTATTTGTCTTCATCATAATGATCCTGAAAGCCATTTGGAACATCTTCCGAAACACTATTCATATTAAAGACTGAGCTTACCGTAGAAAGTGAATATTCTAGAATTAGAGCACCAATAATAATCAAATAATATGTTTGTTCCATTTATAAAAAACCTATTTGAATTTAATAGAGCAGCCCAATGCTTTTGTAGTTTGGGGATTAATGGGGTTTCCTGCCAGCAAAGCATCAATTGCATTTGCCAGAAAGGGTTCATCCACTTTTTTTTCATTTTTTGCGTTATCATCTATTGCACCACGATAGACCAATTTATCGTCACCATTGAACAAATAAATATGTGGTGTCTTTGTGGCACCAAATGCTGTTGCCAATTCCGATTCTGGATCCTGTGCATAGGGAAAATTATATCCCTTATTTTTTGCATGCTCCAGCATTTCTTCCAAACTATCTTCACCGCCAAACCGAGCTGCATTGGAATTCACTGCGATCATACCAATTCCCTTTTGGACATAAGTAGTTGCCAGAGAAATATAGCGGTCTTCCCAGCGAATAACCCAGGGACACGTGTTGCAGGTAAAAACAACCAAGGTTCCAGCATCTCCTTTGGCAGTAGCAAGTGTAATATTTTTCCCGCTGATATCTGCCAGCTCAAGATCTTTAAGCGGCATAGTGGAACCAATCTCCAATTCACCGGCGATCAAAAAGGTTAAACCCATGATGGGTATTAAAATTTTCTTCATACAAACTCCTATTCGTTTATTGCAAGTTGAATATGTTTCCTGAATTTACTTTCTTGTTCCTTCCCTTCCCAATAACTCACTATTTCTCCAGAATTTTTTCCAAAAAGGATTGTAAAAGGAAGTGAACCAGTCCATGTAGAATGAATACCGTTAATGAACGGCTGGTCCTTTTCATTCTTTATATATGAGATCCTATAAACATGGTGATCATACAAGAAATCGATCACTTCGTTTATATTGTCATCAAAATCAGCACTGACAAAGACAATTTCCAAATCATGAATTTCCTTTCCCAGGTCTACAATCATGGGGAATTCTTCCACACAAGGGGCACAGGTTGTTGCCCAGACATTAAGCAAAACTGCTTTTTGTCCCCGGAAAGAAGCAATATGATCATGAATCGTTTTTGAATCTGCTTTTACAAGTTCAACCTGGCTGCAACCTAAAATGAATACTAAAATAAATACTGAACTAAAAAATAATCTCATGGCCTAACCTGTTTCATTTCATGCTTTGAAAATAACTTCGCCTGGTCATCATAATGAATTGATGATTCAATTGCTGTTGCACTGCCGTATTGGTGAATGGTCCAAGCATTCAATTCTCCATTGGGCCCCCACTCGACAGCCTGAAAATAACAATCACCAGCAATGCCAACATATGTATCATTTTTCTTTTTGAAATATATTGCTCTTAATAAACC
>CAXCBH010000137.1:0-4627 GCA_963980675.1 uncultured bacterium
TGCATCTTTTGCATAATGAGCGAGGGCATCTTTGCTATGCTGGTGAAATTTTAAATTTTTAGACTTAATACCTAAATGATTTAAATAAAAATCTAACCTTTTTTGTTTCCATAAATCCATATTGTCAACATCTTCTGATGGATGCACAAAATATTGCATTTCCATTTGTTCAAATTCCCGGGTGCGGAAAATAAAATTTCTGGCCACAATTTCGTTTCGAAATGCTTTTCCGATCTGGGCAATTCCGAATGGTACTTTCATGCGCATTGCACCCTGGACCAGAAGGTAGTTTACATATATTCCCTGGGCGGTTTCCGGTCGGAGAAATGCTTCTGTCCCCGTTTCTTCTACTGGACCTACATGGGTTTTAAACATGAGATTAAATTGGCGAGGTTCTGTAAGATTTCCTTTGGTGCCACATTTTGGGCACTGGGTTTCTTTCCAATTCAAAGATGTGAAATCTTCAGAAAATTCATCGGCACGGTAGCGTGCTTTACATTGTTTACAATCCACTAAGGGATCATTAAACGCACCTACATGACCGGAAGCTTCCCAGATTTTCGGGTGCATAAGAATCCCGCTATCCAGTCCAACAATATTCTCGTGAACTTGTGTCATCTCTTTCCACCAGAGTTGGGAAATATTATTTTTTAACTCAATCCCCAAGGGACCGTAATCGTATACAGCAGAAAACCCACCATAAATATCTGAAGATTGGAAAATGAAACCCCGTCGTTTACACAAGGAAACTATTTTTTCTATTGTTTTGTCCATATTTTGAAAACCAGACTCGCAAATTGAGTCTGCAGAAACGTTTATATAAAAGGCCCCTTTGATAATCTATGAAACCTTTTTAAATGTTTAAAAAAATCAATCCATCTTTTGAAGTTCTTTTTCAATTTCATCATTAAATGCAACTTCAGTTGGTGTGGAAATTACTGATGAAGGTATGTCATTGGGAGTTCTTAAAAAGAAAAATAGAAATGTTAATCCAATCAATCCGGCTAATATGGGTGTTACCCAAACCATAATATTAAATCCTTCCGCTTTTGGGACAGCCAGAATTCTTTCACCATATAATCCAATATAATATTCAAGAATTTCCTGTTTTGTTTTTCCTTGAGAAATAAACTGATTAATTTGCTTTTCCATTTCCGGGTTATGATCTAAATCATAAACTGTTCCAGCCCAACAACAGGGGGAGATCAGGCTTTGTTTAATGTCTGTTGCCATATCTTTTTCAGCAATTAACGTAGTAGATACAAACAATATTAATAGTCCAACTAATTTTATGGAAAAGTTGTTGCAAATCACATTGCCTCTATTTTTCATTTTTTCTTCTTTTTACGTTTTCGCTTTGGTCGTGCCGGTGCTAATCTTTTTTGATTAATAAGTTCTACAGCCTTTTCAAGAGTGATGCTATCAGGTGTTAAGTCACCTTTCAGTGATACATTCACTTTTCCATCCGTGATATAGGGCCCAAAACGTCCATCTTTTACCACCAAAGATTCACCTGTCTCAGGGTGATCGCCAATGGTTCTAAGTTCTGTACTGCGCTTGTTTCTATTAGCTAATAGTTCTACTGATTTTTCAACCGTGATATCTAAAGGGGTTTCTACACCGCGGAGACTGGCATTTTGTTTTCCACATCGAATGTAGGGCCCATAGCGTCCATAGTCTGCCGTAATAGGTTCTTTGGTTTCAGGATGAACACCCACGGTCCTTGGAAGTGCCAGCAATTTCAATGCATATTCCAAATCCACATCAGATAAAGGATATGTTTTTGGAATTCCTTTTCGTGTTTTGGAATCTCCTAATTGCACATAATGACCATAGGGCCCTTTCTTGATCCAAATCGATTCACCCGATTCTGGATCATTGCCTAGCGGTTCATCCTCTTTCACTTCTTCGTTAAAAATTTCTTCAATGGCTTCTAAGGTCAAATCACCAAAATAAATCTTATCAGGAATGGACCTGGTATCTTCGCCCCGTCGAAGATAGGGACCATATCTGCCAATTCGACCTTCTGTAGATTCAGAAATCTCATCCGGCATTTCAATGGTGCAGGCTGCAGGGATATCTACTTTTTCATTCAGCATTTTTTCCAGTCCTGCAAAGCGACCACCTCCACTATAAAAATTTGTCATGAAGGGGAGTGACTCCAATTCACCTCGGGAAATTTCGTCCAATCCATCCTCCATTTTTACTGTGAATTCTTTATTGACCAAATTCGTGAAATGATTTTCAAGCAATTGTGTAACGGCTAATCCAAGAAAGGTAGGAGATAGTTTTCCACCCGAACGATCCACATATCCGCGGCGAACGATGGTTCCCACAATAGATGCAAAAGTAGAAGGCCTGCCTATCCCATTTTCTTCTAATGCTTTTACCAGGGACGCTTCCGTGTATCGCGCTGGTGGTTTGGTGGCGTGGGATTCTGAGTCCAATTCTTGACAGTTCAAAGTTTCACCATCTGTTAAGGCTGGCAATATCCGTTCTTTATTTGCCAAGTCTTTTTCCGGATTATCACTCCCTTCCACATAAACACGCATATAGCCTGGGAATAGAATTACTTGTCCATTTGCACGGAATTCAGTTTTTTGATTCTGAATAGTCACTGCTGTTTGCTTCAGTTTTGCTGGTGTCATTTGGCTGGCAACCGTTCGTTTCCAGATCAGATCATATAATTTGGCTGCATCTTTACCCAGCGTTTTTTCTACTTCAGCAACAGAACGAAAAACACGATGTGCCGGTCGAATAGCTTCATGGGCTTCTTGGGCGTTTTTGACCTTAGTGTCATATCGAATAGCTTTCCCAGGAAGATAATCATCGCCATAAAGATCCTGGATAACCTGTCTAGATCCTGCAATAGCTTCTTCTGATAAATTGGTTGAGTCTGTGCGCATATATGTGATAAAACCATTCTCATAAAGTTGTTGAGCAGTGCGCATGGTTTGCTGGGCCGAACTCCTCAGTTTTCGTGCCGCTTCCTGTTGAAGCGTACTTGTGATAAAGGGTGGTTTTGGGTTAGATGTTCGTGGCTTTTCTTCAATTTTCGTGACCTTCCAATCGCCGGATTTTAATTCTTTCACAAGTGTATCAGCTTGAGATTCAGTCAGTAAAAGAGCATCTTTATTTTTTAATTTTCCGGTTGTTGATTCAAAATCATTACTTGAAGCAATCTTGGCACCATTTACTCGGATTAATGTTGCTGTAAAAGAATGTGCTTCGTCATTTTTATTTAATGTGGCTTTAAGATCAAAATAAGTTGAGCGCAGGAACTTTACCCTTAACCGATCCCGTTCTATAATAATTTTCAATGCAGCAGATTGAACCCGACCCGCTGATAAAGATGTGGTAACAAATTTCATATTACTTTGCAACGTAGCCCATAAAACGGGAGAAACTTTATATCCCACAAGCCGGTCTATTACGCGCCGTGCCGTTTGGGCATCTACAAGGTTTTGGTCAATTTCCCGTACGTTACTCATACCTTCTGAAACACCAGTTTTTGTAATCTCGGTGAATTGAACCCGTTGGAGTTTTTCTTTTGGAATTTCACTGGCGAGATGAGCCGCAATGGCTTCACCTTCTCGGTCTGGATCAGTTGCGATTAGAACACGCTCAGCAGTTTTTGATTTTTTTCTGAGATCAGTTAAAAACTTTTTCTTATCTGGCAGAGGCGTTAGTTTAATTTCAAAATCATTTTCAAGGTCGATTCCCAATTCATTAGATGGAAGGTCTTTTACATGTCCCACACACGAAATAACCTCATAATCATTCCCCAAGTGCTGTTGGATCGTTTTGATCTTGGTAGGTGATTCTACAATCAGTAAAGGCTTTTGGCTCATTCTATAGTTGTCCTAATATTGTTTAACGAGTTTGGGCTTCTTCCGCCCGCGTATATAATATAATAGAAAAAAAATCAATTTGTCAATTTTCTTAATTCATCTTTCACATTTTTCTGCTGAATTATCTCCTGTTTACCCTCTTTAAGATTCTTTAAAACAACTGAATCTGTTTCCATTTCTGTTTCTCCCAGAATGAGGGCAAACTTTGCTCCGGATTTATTTGCTTCCCGCATTTGGGCTTTCATGCTCCGCCGAAGTGGATCGGAAACAAGACTATATCCTGCCTGTCTTAATTCATTTGAGATTGAAAGTGCTGTGGAGAGTCCCGCTTCATCCAGACAAACAAAGTAAACATCAATATTAGATTCTTCAGATTGTTGTTCCGTATTTTTCATTGCAATGAGAAATCGTTCCATGCCTGCAGCAAATCCGATTCCAGGAGTGCTTTTTCCGCCCAAAGTTTCTACAAGTTTATCATAACGTCCGCCACCAAGCAATGCATCCTGGGCACCCAACGCTGGCGATGTGAATTCAAACACGGTTCTGGAATAATAGTCCAACCCGCGGACTAATTTAGAATTAATCTTAAATGGAATATTCATAGCATCCAGAAATTTTTGCAGCGCATCAAAGTGCACTTTATCTTCGTCTGTATAGAAGTCCGAAACGTTAGGCCCACCAATAAGCAATTTTTGTTCGTGCTCTGCCTTTGTGTCCAAAATACGGAGCGGATTGGTCTCAAAACGCTTCCGGCTTGTTTCAGAAAATTTGTCCAG
>CAXCBH010000138.1:0-4507 GCA_963980675.1 uncultured bacterium
ACCGCCGACCTCTACGATGTCAACGTAGCGCTCTAACCAACTGAGCTAATCGCCCTTAAATAAAGTCGAAAAAATTACGAAGAGAAAAAGATGTATTAAATAGTATACTTGGAGAATTGCACTTGGAAGAAATTAGTCACCAGTAACTGTATCGGATTCTAATTGGGGTAAGAAAACATTTTCAATTGCGACTGGATCGTGTAAAATCATCATTGCTTTTTGGATATCTTTATCTTGTGTAGCAGACTGTTTTACCCGTCCTTCATCTCCATGAAAATAATCAGCGAATTCTACAAGGAGCCAATGGTAAAGTTTGTCAGATTCTGTCTCAAACTGGGTAAGAGATTTTTGTTCAAAGTAGGTATCAATAATTTCTATAGCACCCTGGATTTGGATATCAGTAGAGTCTAATTCCCATAGCATATCTTTCATATCCAGATAATTTGATTCACCTTTCATAAAAATATCCAGGTCACTGGAATAAATATATTCTTCAAATTGTGACATGATTGTTGTGTCTGCTTCAACCTCATCAAATGAATTGTAATCTATTTTATGTTTCTGAACATAATTAAAAAATAATCCCTGTCGCCAACTAGCAGATAAAATAGGAGAACCTGATCCTAGCTCGACTTCATGATCCGGAGTGATTCCACCAGCACCGGAAACTTCACGTCCGCCTTTGGTATAGAAAAGACTGTCTTGTTTTGTAGTGTCTGCTAAAATATCATCTGGTAAATATCCGGGTTTTTGAATAAGGCGTCCACTAGGGATATAATATTTTGCTGTAGTGATCTTTAAAGCACGATTTTTGTCTAAATTAAAAACAGTTTGGACCAATCCTTTACCAAAGGTGGACCTGCCCACAACCACAGCACGATCAAGATCCTGAAGAGTTCCTGCAACAATTTCACTGGCTGATGCACTTCCCTGATTCACCAGTACAGTAATGTTCAAATCATTGGGTACAAGTGGAACAGTTTTACTTTCATATTGCCGTTTCGATTTTTGAGTTTTACCTTCTGTCCAAACAAGCATCTCACCCTTATCAATGAACAGGTCAAGAATATTCACAGCTGCATTCAATAAGCCGCCTGGATTATCTCTAAGATCCAATACCAATCCAGTCATATTATTTTCCAGTAATTCTCTCAATGCTTGTTTCATTTCCTTATCCGAATTTCGAGAAAACCGTGTTAATCGAATATAGCCTGTTTGTTTATCTAACATACCGGAATAGGATATGTCTTTAACCTTAATATCTTCCCGCGTTAATTCAAATTCAATAAGATCTGCTTCTCTAAATCGTTCAACGCTCAAAACCACCTGAGATCCCTTTTTCCCACGAATCAATTTTGCTGCATCATCCATAGAAAGGCCTTCTGTTTCCTGATCATCAATTTTGATAATCTTGTCTCCACTAATAATTCCTGCACGTTTAGCCGGTGAATTTTCCATGGGTGAAATAACAGTTAATACCTTTTCTCTTCGACCAATTTGAATCCCGACACCGCCATATTTTCCCTTGGTGAGCATTTCAATCCCGCTTCTCTCTTCATTTTCCATATAAACTGTATAAGGGTCAAGATCGAGAAGCAAATTATTGATGCTCATTTTTGTAAATGCGTCCAGATCTATATCATCTACGTAATTCGTGACCAAATGACGATACACATCATTGATCAAGGATTGATTTTTGCGGACTTGTTTGTAAATATCTTTTTTTTCAGCGCCTAAAAAAACCAAGGAGACGGACATCAAGATTAAAAATTTTATATTTCTTTTTCTATTTTTCATTTTTCTTGTATTTTTTTTATCTCTAGCCGAATTATTTGATGGATTTCTTCTGCTGTCTTTTCACCATCTAAAACAATGAATCGATCAGGGTAAATACGCGCCAATTTAAGATATTGTTCTCGGACTTTTTCCTGAAATATTTTTCCGGCACCTTCAATTCTATCAGGATTCTTTGAATTTAGACGTCTGTGCCCTTCATCTGCAGTAACATCTATAAAAAAAGTAATATCAGGATCAAGTTCAAAAGTGGCAAAATCATTTAGTTGTAGCAAATAGTTAATATCCAATCCCCTTCCACCACCTTGATAAGCCAAAGTTGAATCCTTAAATCGATCTGCAATTACAATTAATCCAGAGTCTAGACTCGGAATAATAACATCATGGGTAAGTTGTGCACGGCTTGCCGTCATAAGAAGCGCTTCAGTTCTCTCGGCCATATTCTCATTACGATTTTTTAAGAGAACTTCCCTGATTTCTTCGGAGATCTGTGTACCACCAGGCTCACGAACCAATAACGAATCAATTCCATCCGACTCAAAGCGATTCATAAGCATCTTTACTTGTGTGGATTTACCACAGCCATCAATACCTTCGAAAGATATAAATAATGATTTATTTGAAATAGACATTTGGGTCATCTTTTCCTACGAGAATAACACATTCTCCTTTTGGTGGATATTTAGTAAAGTACGTCAACAAATCAGAAAGTGTTCCCCGTTTTATTTCTTCATATAATTTTGTTAATTCTCGAGCAACTACTGCTGGACGATCGCCTAGTCCTTCCAGTAAATGTTTCAAGGTTCGTTGAATCCTCTTGGGTGATTCATAATAGATTAACGTGGATTGCTCATTTTCTACACGTGAAATCCGCGCTTTACGCCCCTTTTTTGGCGGTAGAAAACCTTCAAAAAGGAATCGATCAGTTGGGAGACCAGAAGATACTAATGCAGCCAGAGATGCTGAAGCTCCAGGGATGGGTTCAATTGTAATATCATGCAGCAATGATTCCCTGATAAGTTTATATGCCGGGTCTGAAATACCAGGAGTTCCGGCATCAGTAATTACAGCCAAATCTTTTCCACTATTTAAATGATTGATTATTTTTGGAATCCGAGTAAATCGATTATGCTCAAAATAGCTAATGAGTGGCGTAGAAATTTCATAATGAGATAAAAGTTTCCGAGAATGACGTGTGTCTTCTGCTGCTATCAAGGGTACATTATTTAAGGTTTCTACAGCTCTATATGTCATGTCGCCCAGATTACCAATAGGAGTGGAAACAATGAATAGTTTACCTTTTGCTTGTTCCACTTTTATAGCTTTGCCAGCGCCTTCTTTATCATGGATATTCCAAGATCGATTTCATCAGGAGTAATTATCAAATGAGGGCGAAAACGTATAGATTTAAGCCCACAGCCTAATATTAATGCGCCTTCTTTTGCTATGAGATTAGCTAATACATCTCGGTCATCTCCACTCGGAAGATCAAATGCACAGAATAGCCCTTTTCCGCGAACATTGGTTATGTTTGAATATTCTTCAGATAATTTTTCTAATTGGCATAAAAGATAGGTTCCAGTTTCTAATGCTTTGGCAACAAGATTTTCCTTTTCAATGATTTCTAGATAAAGAGTAAACCTTACCATATCTACCAAATTCCCTCCCCAGGTGGAGTTTATACGACTGGATTCATGGAACACATTGTTTTCTACTTCGTCCACTCGATTGCTGACAAATACTCCACATACTTGGGTTTTTTTGCCGAAACTGATTATATCAGGCCTTGCCTTTTCACCATAATATTCGTGGGCCCACATTTTACCTGTTATCCCCACACCTGACTGAACTTCATCGTATATAAGCATTATATCGTTTTCATCTGAGACGGTGCGTAAATATTCCATGAATTCTTTTCTAAAATGATTGTCGCCTCCTTCTCCTTGAATAGGTTCAAGAATAATTGCTGCAATATCGTGAGGGTTTTCTGCAATAGCATTTTCAATTTCACGTTTGGCTTTATCTTCCAATGCTACAGTAATTGCAATATTATCTTCAGTGAGCGGAAAGGATAATTTAGGTGTTGTTATTCTTGGCCAATCAAATTTGGGGAAATATAGAGTTTTCCTTGGATCGGGAGAATCAGTCAATGATAGAGTGTATCCGGTTCTACCATGAAAACATTCATCAAAATGGATTACTTTTGTACCTTTTTCTCCATTCCCTGCTTCAAGGTTCTTTCTGACCTTCCAGTCAAAGGCTACTTTTAAAGCATTTTCAACAGCCAAACCGCCGCCTTCTATAAAAAAAGCGTAAGGCAAGTAATCTGGCTGTGCTACTCGTCCAAACGTGTCCACAAATTCAGCCATTTGAGTAGAATAAATATCTGAATTAGTTGGTTTATTTAAAGCTGCTTCTGCTAAACGATCCCGATTTTCTAATATATGTGGATGATTATACCCAACAGATAAAGACGCAAACATAGAAAATAAGTCTAAATATTCTCTTCCATCCTTCCCATCTACCAGCCATGAACCATGACTAGATGTTAAATCAATCACAGGATCCATTCCGTCAGCTAGTATATGCTTCCCAAGTGTTTCGTGTACTTTTGTTGCGTGTATCGTCATTTATTTTCCTTTATAAAAAAGTAATAATTGTTAATTCAAATCAAATTTAATACCCTGGGCCAAAGGTAGGTCTGTGCCCCAAT
>CAXCBH010000139.1:0-4494 GCA_963980675.1 uncultured bacterium
CAGAAAAATTTGATTCATAGGATGCGCTTATTAATGAAGGTGGTGTTTCATCTATGAGTAATCTAGAAGAGCTTTCAGTTCCTATAGTCTCATTTCCTGGCCTATCATTCATAACTGCTTTTATGTAGATACTATCCGGTTCGGCAAAACCGGTAATGGCTTCCACCTGTTCGCTGGTAAAAGAAATCACTTTATCCGTTCCAACATCTGAATTCGCTATTGTTGTGGAGTCACCCAATTTTTCAAATGCATTATTCCCAACCTTTGTCCAAATTTGGATCCAACCATTTTTAAGAGTCGTATCACTTTCAACCGGTACCGTGACATCCAACCCTGTATTGGTTGAGTTCCAGATATTTTCTACCACATTACCGCCCGTGGCGACAACGGTTCCTACCGTGAAATCCGCAGGTGCTGTACGATCAAAAATGACACGGCTATTATTTGTTGTAGAAATGACTGTTTCGCCCTCATTTCCCGCTAAATCAGCAAACGAGATCCCAAACTGGACCTCTCCCTCTGGATCTGTAATAGTTGTAGTATAATCTGCGCGAAACTGATCATTATTAATAGTTGATATACTAGCATTTTGGCTCATAATTGTGACTGTAGGGCTACTTCCCCTCTGGTAAAACCAAGCGGAAGTAGGATCCATATTATTCAATACACCATCATTAGTATTAGATGATTTATCATATGTATTACCTCCGGAACCTTCATTTAAACCCCAATAACTTATGAGACCATTTTCATCCCCATTAAGAGATGTATACATATTACTTTGAATTTCATTTTGATCTAAGGTTCTGTCCCAAATACTTATATCATCCATCATGCCATCTAGATACGGATCATTATACTGCGATTTTCCAAAATAATTATTTGTTGTATTTCCTAAGGAACTAGGTCTTATTGTCATGGAATTATTTTCAGCAATGAGCGTTCCATCAAGATACATCTTACCAGTATTCGTATTATGATCAATAGTAACGGCAATATGATACCATTGCCCCTGATTAAGTGGCGAAGATGAAGTTATTTGTTGCTCTCCACCACCTGATTGTTTAATCGCAAATCGAGGAATGTTTGTACCACTATAACTTGGTGTAAGGAACATGTTTACGGCCGTACTTGATCCAAAATCTATTAATCTAGTCCAAGGATCATTTACATCTGTATTAAACCAACAAATAAATGTGAAATCATTTAATGATGAAACCATGCCATCTGGTAATTCTATATAATCATCATCTCCATCAAAACTAAGCGCAAAATCAGCAGATATTCTCTCACTAGAAGTAAAGGTTACACTGATGGAATCATTTGCTTTTGCCCATGTAGTGTCAGCATTATTGGAAGCAATACTTACTGGACTTAGGGTTGGAAGTGTTTTATCATACACTACAGTCGATCCATCCGTGGAACCGCTATATGTATTTTGATTACCTAGATAATCGGTCACCAGCATAGAAAAATCTATTTCGCCTTCCGGTTCATTTCCTGATAGAGTGTACAATGCTTGAAATGTTTCACCCCCAAGATCCGTTTCAGTATCAGCATTGAAACCATGAAAAGTAACGTCCGGTACTTCCACATCTTCATCGTATGTCATGGAAACTGTTAAAATATCTCCGGTTTTTGCCAAATATGAAAACGTATTACTTGAAGAAATGGAGACCGGTGTTGGAGAATTGGCGATGATATCTATAACTGTATTTGTTGTGCTTGTATCTCCAGAGGAGTAGTTCCCGGCTGCATCAAAAAGAAAAGCAGACAATTGTGCTGTTTCTTCATGGGCAAAATCTGTTATGGTTTCAAAGGCATTACTGCTTGCTGAGACTATTTTCATGCCTGCATTTAAATCATCAACCGTTATTGTATCCTTTGCTCCAAATTCTTCAAAATCATTGGTATTGACCCTTCCTCTTAATTGAAAAGCAGATCCTACAATCACACCTGTATCATAAACGGGTGCCTGAAAGTTCAATGGTGAATCTTCAACCACCCATGTTGCACCATTGATTATTCCATGATTTGCTATACTGGTAGAATCGGTGGCTGTCACACCTGATCCGGCATCCATTTGCCAATAGCCCACCAATCCCGACTCATTCTTATCAATTGTAATCTCTCTCGATGCTTTGATCTGGACGCCGGTACGAACAATATTCCAAATTCTCACATCGTCAATTTGGCCATCAAAATACCCTGTAGACCCATCTTTTGTAAAACTGCCAAGTTTAAAATCAGATGGTACCTCTGACCATTCAATATCCCCCATTGCATCTGTAGAATCAATTGCTGACCCATTTCTATAAATTCTTACTTTTTGGCCATCATAAGTTGCAGCAAGGTGGGTCCACTGCCCGGAAGGCGTAGATACTTCTGCCATATTTATATAATCAATTGAATTCGTTGTCGTTTTTAAAAAAAATCTCCAACCTGTAGCAAAATAGACAAAACCAAACCCCGCTTCCAAAGTCCCCTGATCTCTAGCATAGTTTAGAATACCATCATAGTCGGTCCAAGAATTAGGCTTGATCCAGGCTTCAATGGTTAAGGCATCTGTTGCCTGGTAATCAGTGATCCCAGAGATTATCACTTCATCATTCATCCCATTGAATAAAAGAGAGTTCCCGATGGTATAGCTAAAACTCGTTACGGCTGAATCCTCAGGGATATTCACCTCCAGTTGTATTTCAGTATTTGTTGAATTCCAAATCTCTGATGCCACTGTTCCGCCTACCGCTGTAACTGAACCAACCGTAAAAGACGGTGGATCTGAATTATCAACAATAACTGTTGATCCATCTGTGGTTTCTTTTACTGTTTTTCCTTCAACGCCTGTATTATCTGTAAAATCAATTGTGAATTGGAGTGGACCATCTGGATCGGATGGCAGCACAGAGTAGGTGGCAACCCAATCTGATCCACCCAAGTTATCTACCGTACATGGTGTTCCATTTATTTGAACATAGGGATCTGGAATAATTTCCGCATCAGCCGTAAAATTCAGCGATATATCTGTACCTTCATAAGCAGTGGAAGGATCTTCATTGGAAGATTCAATATTTACATAAGTAAGTTTAGGGAGTGTTGAAACTCTAATGTTGTCCACATCCCACGAATTAATGTAAGTAGAATTTGTGCCATAGGCGACCCACCTAATTCGGAAATCACCGTTCACATCTGCTGTAAATGACTCGTATCTACCAGAAAGAGCTACGTCACCAGCCGATGGACTAATTTCATAACTCAATACTGTAATCCAATCACCACCACTCAAATATTCAATCCTTAACCCATTGGTTGCACCCCCGGCTGACCAAAAATCTAATTCAAAGAAAAATTCTACGAGTACATTAGAGTCATCTCCAACATCAATGACAGGAGTGGTCATGGCACCTTCATAATCATTTTGGCTAGGGGTCCAATAAAAAAATGCACCTGGTGGAGGATCACCAATTACATGATCCTGATATCCTGTCGATCCTACTTGCCAATTGAGTTCCATATCCCAACCAGGTGGAATTTCATCATTTGAAAAGTCCTCCCAAAACAACTGGGTCCCTGACAATAGGGTTAAGCTTAGAGAATATAAAAGATGCCTGTAAATCCACTTCATTGTACAATCACCTCGGCCCCGCGATCTCCCTTTAAAACAATTACATTATCCTCATGATCAATCATTTCACAAGCATTTAAATGGTAGCTGACACTATCCGATCCAGTACTTGTGGGATTAAATACAAGATCTGCTAAATGTCCGGTACCTAATAAATCCGTTTTGAGTGTATCCAGGAAATAGGCATAAATATCAATTGTGTTTACACTATCAAATGTATAGGTAAACAACGGCATTGAATTACTTGTATCAGTGATAAAAAGACCGGGTTTGATTGTATCCAATTCTAAATAAGAATCGGGGAATATAATTTGGAGATGGACACCAGAAAAGGCTTCCATAGAATCTTCTTTAAAAACAATAAAGGAACCAACTATGACTGAGTCGGAAGTTGTTTTTGTTTGCGTTTTTGGATAAAAAACTAGAGTAGGTGCGCCAATCCCTTTTTCTTCATTGGCTTCAAAATCTACAGGATTATCAAAATCCTTTTCAAATATTGTACAGGAATAAACAACCAGGCAAGCCAGAATGATGATTAATTGTCCACGGTGACATTTCATGGATCATCCTGTTGTATTCGGAGATTTCGGATCCCATTTTTGATAAAGATTTTTATAAGCACGGGGTCCGACGATCCAAGCATGGATACTGTTTGCAACCCACCCGGTTCCCGTGGCACCAGCGAAAGCAATAGCTAATGCACTGAATGTTACATGATCATTCCAATCATTTTCAGCAGCGGTTCTATAATTCGCAACCTCTTTTTCATCATTGGTTCCATGATACAGTTTCAAATTCTTTTTAAAACTTTTCGCCGCTTTGTCATAGTTTAAAAAACTGATTATGGCAGCTATACTTAATGATGATTC
>CAXCBH010000140.1:0-4471 GCA_963980675.1 uncultured bacterium
AGCTAAACTGAATTTACTTAATTTTCACTTTTTAACTTATATAGTCCGATTCTTAAGAAAAGTTACTTTGTGAAGGATGTTACTTTAAAATTCTAAAATTAATCCACCTACAGGAAATGTTTTATACTGCCAACTCATTTCTTTTGTCCCATCTTCCTTATAAATGTATTCCCAAGGATTTGATTTGTTTAATACATTGCCAATATTCCAAAATGAAACCAGATTCATTTTTTCGAAATGAAACCTTTGCTGAAGCATGAGATCAATCCTGCTATAATGATCGTATCTGTATGTATTCCATGGTACATCAGCATCTGAATACCAATCTCGAGTATTGTGATCATACTGTTCAGGTGTGTAAGGCCGACCACCCATGTAACGATACTTTATACTTATTTCATATTCATCACTTGGCATGAAAGGCAACCATGAAAATGCCTTTGCTATCCATGAATTTTTATAACTGTTGTACCAGTCAAAATCAGTATAACGTATTTTGTATCCGCCAACCAGATTCATTACATCTCGATAATCAAAGTCCCAGGGATAATATTCTTTTGTTCGCGGATCCACACCTTCTGAAATTGAATGTGCCCATGAAAATGAGCCATACCAATTATTCGAATATTTTTTCTGAAGGTATATTTCTAATCCTCTTGAACGACCTTGTCCACCATTGACCCGGTTATACCAATTCAAGCTATCCCTACCATCAGAATCAGTTAACATTTCAAATGTCACCATATCCGCATACTCTTTTACATAATATTCTAAAGTGAGCCGTGTATCGGAAGAAAGAAAGTATTCGAAGCCACCTACCATTTGATCTGTAAAATAATTTGTCAATTCTGAAGGGGTTCCTCGCATTGAATTTAATTGGGTATTGAATGGTGCTTGAAAATATCGGCCAGCAGAAAAGTTAAATTTCCAAATCGGTGAAAGATGATATTTAAATCCAAATCTTGGCGAAAAATCAGATTCATCAGTGAAGGTCATATAATCAAAACGACCGCCTATTGATATTTCTACCCTTTGGAATGGACTTAAATTAAAATGAAAAAATCCACCAAATTTATTGTAATCCATTAAAGCATTTGTTTTTAATGTATCTAGGATCCCTATTGAATCAATGATTGAAAAGATATACTGCTCATTAAAATAAGTTGAGTTGAATTTTTCTTCTGTTATTAATTCAGGAATATCAGATTCATTTAATGAATATCCATATAAATATATAGGATTTGCTTTGTACCAATTATCAAAATCCAACTTCACAAGTTTTGCTGATAGACCGGAACTAATTTCCACGTTATCAAATAATTTATAAACGACCTCGCTACGAAAAGAATAATCGCTTTCCAAATCATTATTCCGGTAATAGTAATTCCGGGATGGATTGTCATTCAATTCATATACATTCGTGTTGAGGTGTACTAAAGATCTTCCAATTGAACTTTGAAAATATCCTTTTTTTGAAAACAGGTTTTTGTATGTCACACCTAATGTGGTCTGCCAAGATGAATAATCCACATTTTCTGCCCCTCGAAGCTGCGGATTGTCTTCTCCTTCAATATTAATCTCATCAATACCACCAATAAAATTGATATAGATTTTTTGAGTGGGGGACAAATGGTATGCAATTTTGCCTTGACTGGACCAATACTCTGGAATTGCCTGCATACCTGTGGAAGATATAACAAAATCAAGGAAAGACCGTTTCAATGAATAAAGGTAGGTAGACTTTGGCGATAAAGGTCCTTCAAAAGTAAATCCAAATCCAGCCATATTTAAATCCATTTGTTGATGGTGGGAATGAATATTCCCTTCCCTAAGTGTCACATCCATTACGGATGAAAGTTTTTCGCCATATCTCGCAGGAAAAGCCCCTGCATAAAAATCAATCCGTTCTATAAATTCTGTATCAACCATGGTTATTGGTCCGCCACCCTTTCCCTGCTCCGGATAATGATTTGGATACGGAATTTCCAAGAAATCCATAACAAATAAATTTTCTCCATGGGAACCACCGCGTACAATAATTTCATTGCTCTGATCTGATCCGGACACTACGGAAGGTAAAGCCTGCATCATGGTCATAATATCATAAGTGCCAACCGGGTCTGAACGAATTTCTTCAATATCTACTGTTCTACTACTTGTAACCGCATCCTTTATTTTTTCAAAATATGTTGCTGTTACTTCAACACCATCTCCTTCAAGTACACTCTGATTCAGACTAAAATTAATTGTTGTAGTTCGTTTTGGTACAACATGAACATTAGATCTATTCACAGATTTATAGCCAATCATTGATACATAAATAGTATAACTCCCAACAGGTACATCATTTAAAATAAAATTTCCAAATTGATCGGTCGCTGCTCCCATGCTAGTACCTTTCACCATTACATTTACACCTATCAAAGGCTGATGAGTAGATGCATCGCGGATGTGTCCGGATAGAGATCCAGTTGACCCTACCAATAATTCAATCAATAATAATAGTGTAAGATATATTTTCATAAATACAAAATAAGATGTTAGATGGAATTAACTAATCTAAAAAATTTAGTTACAGACTATCTCAAAAAAAAACCCTATACCGATTATCGATATAGGGCTCTGGTAGTGATTTTTTTAAAAAAATTATTGTTTAAGCCTGTAAGTACAGCCTTCCATAGTTTTAAGGAATTTTTCAACCTGGTTTTCGGTATGAAATAATTCATCAATAGGCACAAAAACATCACTTGGATATTCAACTGGATTATAATCTCGTAAGAAGTTTGATTCCAATTTTAGAACCATATCACGGATAACCATAGGTGGAATCTCTTTATGTCGCATAAAGTTGATTTGTAGATTCAATTGCCCCGTGGACGTCATATGGAAAAGTGGCAATGGGCCTTCATCTGAATTACATCTAAAAGTGAGCGTTCCATGATCTCCACCTCTTCCCCAGGAAATGTCATCTGCGTGCCGTTCTGTAAAATCGATAATGGAGACACCAACCTTGGCAACCTCACGGCTACAATTATCCCGAAGATGGTCAATGAATTGATTTTTATTCCAATTTGACATGTACGAATCCCCCGTAAATATGTCGTTTTATAGTAATTAGGCGAGATTGAATTTACAATGAATACCGCCATTTATAAAAGAATCCTGTTTACTTTTTATTTCCTAACCAAACCAAATAATATTTATTTTGAGTCTCCGACTGTTCTTTTATGATTTGTAAACGATGTTTATATTTTCTTTCTTTTAATTCTAAAGCATAGGGAAGCTCAATTATTTTATCATCTCGTTTTACAGTGATTTTGACATCTGTTCCTTCTTCCATTGGAAACCCATTATTATCATAAAATTCTTCTCTCAATTTATCTCTGTCTATCTTGTCACCTACTTTGAAACCAATCGGATCCTTTTTACCCACTTTTTTCACTTTTTTATACTTTCCAAATGATAGACGATGTTCTTTTGAACCATAATCCTTCAGAATTCGTTTGGGCACTTGGTGTTTCCCTTTTTTAGAATATTCAACGCCAATTTGCGATAGACCTCCTTCAATGTCCAACGGAATGGTTCCTTCAACATAGTCTGCAAACCACTGACGAAGTTCAGGGTGGACTAATGAAGTAAATTCATCGAAAAAGGTTTCTTCATCAAATGATTGGTTTGGTCCGTATTTTGACGCCAACTCCAGCACAATATCTTTCAATGTTTTTTTACCTTTTGTAAGACGAATAATTTCAATATCTAATAAGAGTCCCATTATTGCGCCACGTTGGTAGACTTGGGAATAATGACGACCATATTTTTTCTCAAAAACTCTTTCGCTCATTTCAGTAAAGGGAATTTTTTTTTCTGGATATCTAGAAGCACGTCGAATCTTCCCACCCATTTGTTCTGCAAAAAAATCCAAAGGTGTTATTAAACCAGACTGAACTTGGATCAGATAAGCAAAGTATTCTGTAATACCTTCATACAGCCAAAGGTGTTTTGACATTTTAGGATTCACATAATCAAATTCTCCGATATATTCGCTATGAAGGTTCAATGGTGTGAAAATGTGCATGAATTCATGGAGAGCCACTCGTTTGATCATAGATGTATAAGAAGAATCCCCAAAATCTGTTAAGACATAAAAGGATGAATTACCATGTTCCAGTGCACCCATGCCAAACAGGGTAATATTTTTTATGGCAGTTTTAGCTTTCGTGATAATGCCAACTTCTTTCGATTGTAGAGTTTTCATGAATTCCCGGCCATCCCGGATGTACATGATAAAATGGTATTCATCCACAGGAAGAGAATCGGTGAAGGATGCTACCGCTTCCATAGATGGCTGAATCTCTTTTTTGATCAAATCTGCATATCCGTATTCTTCACCATTAAAATAGGTTTCTATGTATACTTTTGTGTTGGCTACCATGAAAGTGGCTGTGTCCGATTCCGAAACCATAATAGGACA
>CAXCBH010000141.1:0-4469 GCA_963980675.1 uncultured bacterium
CACTCGGAACTTCTTTATGATTTGTGCTCATTATGATCCTAGACCTCTTTATTCTCATTTTTATCATTGGTTTGAACTGGCCATCATGGACCGGCATCCACCAGAAAGTCCACTGCGCCAAGGGCCCTTGCTTTATAATATTTTTGATTCTAAGAATGAGGGCATCGCTACTGGCGTAGAAGAAATGTTCATGCACGCTGGTCTCTATGAAGACAGCCCCCGCTCCAGAGAGATTGTCTGGATCATGATTGCCCAACGGGCCGCCCGGGGATTAGGGTCCCTTTACGCTCACGCCAACGAAATGACCATGGCGGAAGCGGGCCAGGTGCACGTCAAATGGACACCCCGTGGCTGGATGAAACGTGAACCGCATTTATTGCAGTTTGAACAACACCTTTATCTTCGTCAACCTGGGTATGGGACCTGCTATATCACCGGGAAATACTTAATAGAGAAGCTTGTCACGGAATGGGCCAAGCAGTTGGAAGACCAGGAAAAACCCTTTGTGATGAAGGATTTTTTCCGGGCGTTTAACGATGCCGGGAATATTCCTGTAGAACTGGTGCGCTGGCAGATGACAGGAAATAAGCTGAATTAAAAACCAATCAACAATTAGGTTACCCATGAATCGTATTATCCCATGCCTATTGATTCTCTCTCTAATTTCCCGTGTCTACAGTGAACAGGGCAAAGAAAAAATCACTGTCGAATGGATCCAAAGCGATGAAGCCAATACGATTGCTGCGGTCCACCAATATCAATGGCTAGATAATAATACTGCCATCTTATTTGATGTTCGCCAGCCCAAAGAAGAAAGAACATTCCAGAAACTGGATCCCCATAAAGCCGGTGAACTCACTCCTTTGGTTAACAAAGAAAAAGCAATTGCTAGCCTCCAGAGAAGCATTGGTGCTGAAGATTCCACAAAATACCTGGTATGGCCCATTGCCTTTGATTCAGATGGGGAGCAGGCGCTATACATCTATAAAAAAGATATCTTTATTCTGGATCTGGCAAATTCAGAATTCAGGCGTATTACTGAAACGGAATCAGCTGAAAAATCGCCTCGTTTTTCACCAGACGGATCAAAGGTGGCCTTTGTCAGGGAAAACGACATTTTTGTTTATGATTTGATAAAAAACCGGGAAACTCGCCTAACTCGTGATGGATCTGAAAATATCCTGAATGGCACTGTCTCATGGGTTTACTGGGAAGAAATTTTTGGCCGGCAGGATATTGGCTATTGGTGGTCAGATGATTCTAAAGCACTAGTTTTTTTACAGACTGATGAATCACCAGTGACAAAAATGCATTATGTGGATTTCAAGCCTGCGGAACCACGGCTGATTACCCAGCGCTACCCGAAAGCAGGAACAGATAATCCCATTGTGAAAGTGGGCGTTATGGAAGTAGCCCATCCTCGGATCAAATGGGTCAAACTGGATTCGTACGAATATATTTGTCGTGTAAAATGGCATCCGGATAATAAACGATTCGCATTACAGACCATGAACCGGGCCCAAACTGAATTGGACTTGTTTTATATCGATCGGAAAACCGGAAAAAACCTTGGCCGGGTTTTACATGAAACGGATGAAGGCTGGGTCAACATCAATGATGATCTTTATTTTTTGGAATCAGGTGATTTTTTGTGGCAATCTGAGCGAGACGGTTATGCACACTTATATCGCTTCAGAGAAGATGGACAGCTGATTAATCAGGTTACCAGCGGACCCTGGGCATTGCGTTCATCCGGAGGCCCCTTTTGGCTAAGGCGATCTGTGGTTAATATTGATGAAAAAAATAGTCAGGTATATTTTACTGCGTTGAAAAAATCATCTGTTGAAAGACATTTATATAGAATAGGGTTCGATGGCAGGGGTCTGGAACGGATTACAAAAAATAATGGAGTACATAAGGTTGGATTTAGCCCTGATGGGCAATATTATTTGGACTCCTATTCCAATAGCAGCACCCTTCCATCGCTTACTCTCCATAAAAAAGATGGGACAAATTTGCATGTGCTTGCAAAACCACGTCCTGAACTATTGCAGGGATTGAATTTGCAGACCCCGGAACTTTTTACTATCCCCACATCAGATGGATTTCCAATGCCTGCTCAGATTTTGAAACCAAATGATTTTGATCCAGGTAAATCCTATCCTCTTATTTTCCATATTTATGGTGGCCCATCAGCGCCTACAGTATTTGACCAATGGCAGGGCTCATCTCTTTTCTTTGATAATATGCTGTTAGATCGAGGTTACCTAGTTGTGAAATTTGATCACCGCAGCGCCACCGCAATCAGCAAGAAATTAGAAAATCGACTTATAAAGATGATGTCCGGTCCCATAGAAATTGTTGATATTTTGGATGGAATCCACTGGCTGAAATCTCAGTCATATATTGATCCGGATCGAGTTGGAATCTGGGGCTGGAGCGGTGGTGGAAGTTTTACCTTGAACGCCATGACCAATACCCGGGAATTCAAGGCAGGCATATCTGGAGCACCAGTTACGGATTGGCATTACTATGATACCAAGTGGGGAGAATTTGCCATGAAACGCCCACAGGATAATCCGGAAGGATATGAAAAGACATCTTTTGTTAAAAGTGCAAAAAACCTTCATGGGCGCCTGATGTTGATCCATGGAACTTATGATGATAACGTCCATCCCCAAAATTCCTGGCATTTCATTGATGAACTAATCAAGGAAAATATCATGTTTGATATGATGTTTTATCCTATGCGGAAACACGGTTTCAGAGATAAGCCCGCCAGGATTCACCGGCAAAATACAATGCTGGAATTTTGGCAGAAAAATTTATAACTGATTTCGAAGCACCTTGCATTTATTAAACCCCATAAAATTAATGTATAAGGAGAGCGGGCAGGTTTATAAGTAAAAATGAATAAGTTATCAAACGAATATAAAGATGATGTAATATCAATTGATTCTATAATAGATGCGCTATACGATGTTATTTCTGGGGAAAAAGGAGAAGAAAGAAATTGGGATAGAGAGAGGTATCTTTTTCATCCTGAAGCACGATTAATAGTTGTAAGAAAAGAGGACGATGGATGCTTAGATACAAAAGTGATGACGCCTGATGATTTTATTCAGTATGCCCAACCTTTTTTAGACGGCGAAAGTTTTTATGAGTATGAAATTGCTCGAAAAGTAGAAGAATTTGGGCATGTGGTTCATGTTTGGTCTACTTTTGGAAGCAAAAACTTAATTGATGATGATAAGCCTCATACCAGAGGAATCAATAGTATTCAATTACTCAATGACGGAAAAAGGTGGTGGATTATGAATGTTTACTGGAATAAAGAAACACATGAATTTCCCTTACCCGAAAAATACTGTATTTAAAGATTAATCATAAGTTTCATTCACGGGTTTTTATTTTTGAAATGATGAGAGGTACATTCGAATATGTTTAAAGCAATAATCATTGGAGGTACAGGCGCTACAGGCAAACAACTGTTGAATCAACTCATGCAAAATCAAAATTGTGAATTAGTGACTTCTATTGGAAGGAAGCCTGTTTTGGATGGTGTAAAAAATGATAAACTTGTGGATATTGTTGTTGAATCACTTGCCGATTTGTCATCCACTGAAAAGAGTTGGGAAGGTAATGATGTTTTTTTTAATTGTATAGGCACAAAAAGACAGCGTGCAGGAGGAGCAAAAGAGTTTATTCATATTGAAGCAGGCATTTCAAATGAAGCGGCCAAAATGGCTTCAAATGCTAAAATACATCACGCATCACTTGTTTCAGCAAAAGGTGCAAATCATAAAACTTGGGCAAAAGACTGGATCCATCCATTATTGTATATGAGGACTATGGGCCAAAAAGAACAAACAATACTATCGAATTTTTCTTTTAACCACGTTTCCATTTTTAAGCCAGGTATGCTGATACGACTTCAGGGTAAGCAAACATGGATTGAGAGTTTTTCTGAATCAAAAGGTTTTGGGCTTAGGGTAGATACTTTGGCTTCAGCAATGATAAGGAATGCAGAACAGGTAAAACTTGGCTCGGTAGAAGAATCACCTCAATTTTTTATTGGCAATGACCATATACAGTCTTCTTAAGAATTATACGTAAAATGAAAAGCCCCACATTCGTGGGGTTTTTTGTTTATGGGATGATGGGTAGATTTGACAATGATACAGCATAAACAGCCGGGTCCTTCCGATTCATTTATTTTTAATCGTACGGGGCACAGGATACGTAATCGAACTGTGCTTGCTGCAATGACAAATAAACAAAGTCATTCTGATGGTACTCTTTCTGACGCAGAAATAAAGTGGCTCACTCGCCGTGCCAAGGGTGGTTTTGGAATTATTACAACTGCAGCAGCACATGTTTCCAAAGATGGCCAGGGATGGGACGGAGAGCTTGGCCTTTTTGATGATAAGCATATTGATAAATTAACGACACTTACAGATTCGATACAT
>CAXCBH010000142.1:0-4390 GCA_963980675.1 uncultured bacterium
ATGAAGAGATCTATGTTCCCGCCCATAAGAAAACACAATTCAAGCCTGGGAAGATACTGAAAGCGCACCTACGTAAACCTCTCTAATCTATGGGGCGAATTCTTGGGATCGACTATGGGGATAGTCGAATCGGATTAGCTATGTCTGATCGATTGAAAATAATAGCTTCTCCATTTAAAACTATTCGAAATGAAGGGAACGAAAATTTCCTTCAAGTATTTCAATCTCTAATAAAAGAAAAAGATGTGGAAACCATAGTAGTTGGGCTTCCTATGGGGTTGAAAGGGCAGGAAACAGCCCAGACTAAAAAGGTCAGGGAATTCGTCAGCTTATTATACGCCCTCAATTTACCCATTCGTTTAGAAGACGAACGGCTTTCATCAGTCAGTGCAGAAAAATCCATGATCCAACAGAATATCAAAACAGGCCATAATAAAGGATTGATTGATCAACGGGCTGCAGCAATCATTCTACAGCAGTTTTTGGATAAGCAAAACCGATGAACCTCCTTTTTGATCGACCTGCTTGGCAATTGGCTATTTTTGGTGGGATAATTACAGGTCTCGCCTATCAACCTTGGCATTTGGGGTTTTTAGCATGGATTGGACTTATACCTCTTCTCCATGTTTGGCTGGCTCATGATGCGAATGAAAATTCGAGATATGGGTATGTATTTGGCATGACCCATAACCTTATAGCGTTTTACTGGATCGGTGTTAATTCAGGCGCTAGTTTTTGGGTAGTACTACTTTCTCTCATTGCAGCTGTTTTCCATTTAGGGATTTATTGGGCGGCGGCTGGCTGGGTTTTTGGTAGAGTTAAAGCCTATGGTAACGGATTAGTATTATTTCCGTTTCTTATTGTTTCTATGGAGTGGGTACGGAGTTTTGGTGCTTTGGGGTTTCCATGGGGGAATATGGTTTTATCTCAATTAGATTTCCTTCCTATGATCCAAATAATGGAAGTGACAGGTACTTATGGAGTAACGCTTTGGGTCATATTATTTAATGTTATACTATATATATTGATTCAGAATTTTGAACCCAATAAAAAATTGGGATATTTTTTAGGGATTTTATTGTTGGCTCTTTGGCTTTCGGGTAATTCAAGAATGAAAGGATTCAACGATTCACTTACAAATATGGGTGTAGCAGTCCTTCAACCAAATATTGATCCAAATTCTAAATGGGATTATAAAAAAAGAGAAAAAACCATCACATATATGGATTCCCTTCATTCTCTTGCTATAAACCTTAATCCTGATTTGATTTTGTTTCCTGAAACAGCTCTCCCTGCATACTTAAGATTGGATCGACACGTTAGAGATCAAATTCAATCAAAAGTTGATTCATCAGGAATTCCCGTGTTAACTGGAACCGTGGATAGAACCAAATCACTTGATGGGAAGAAACGGTATTTCAATAGCAGCATGTTTCTGACGCCAAACCATAAATTTATTCTTTATAATAAACTTCATCTCGTTCCATTCGCAGAATATATTCCATTGTCAGATCAATTTCCTTCCCTCAATATGTTGAACTTTGGGCAGGGGAACTTTACCCATGGATCCGAGTACACCGTTTTTGAATGGAAGGACATAAAATTTTCCAATTTGATCTGTTATGAATCCAGTATCCCTGAGGTTGTTCGTGAATTTATTCAGCAGGGTGCTGATATGTTAACCATCCAAACAAATGACGGTTGGTTAGGGAAATCAGCAGGGCCCTATCAGCATTATGATGTGGCACGGATCCGCGCTATAGAAAACCGCGTTCCTGTTGTACGCTCTGCCAATACAGGAATTTCAGGGCTCATCCTTGCGAATGGAGTATCCATCAAAGAACAGGGCTTGGGTGAAATGGCAGTTTTTAAAGTTACTGTTCCCTTAGGTTCCACTGGAAGTTTTTATAGTCGAAATGGTGATGTTTTTGCTATGATCTGTTTTGTAATTTTTCTCCTTCTAGGACCCATCCCATGTATAAGAAGACGATCTTAATACTTTTACTCTTTACTGGTTTACTTTACGGTGAATCGGTAAGCCTCCACCCCATGGTGAAGTCTGCCATCCTACCGGGATGGGGAGAGGCGGCTGTACAACAATCCAAAAGAGCCAGAATATTTCGACTTACTGAAGTTTCCTTGGTTACAGCATGCATCAGTGCGTATACATTTTCCGGACATCAGGCAAAACAGTATAAGTCTTTTGCAGTTGAGCATGCCGGTGTGGATTCTCGTGGGAAAAGCCATGAGTATTGGGTAGATCTTGGAAATTATATCGATATGGGAAATTACAATGCTGAACATCTTCGGTTTCGCGATATAGAGAATCTTTATGCAGAAAATGAAGGTTGGGATTGGAATTGGGATTCCAAAGAAAATAAAAAATCATTTGAAATTATGCGAATAAGGAGCGATATATTGGCTATGACGGGAAAATTCATCATTGGAGGCATTGTGGTGAATCATATTTTGTCAGCGATTGACGCACTCTACTTGACAAAATTAGAAAAGATCGAATCCATCTCCCTGATACCAACCATTTCACCTAATGGAACGGGATCCCTTTCTCTTAAGGTCGAATTCCACTTGTAAAAATGAATCCCATCACCCGACTTTGCCTATATATGGCATTTTCGGTTTCTGTTCTTTTATCTATGGAAATCGGAATTCTAACTCTTCATATTTTGATAGCAATTTCACTTCTTATTTTTGAAAGGAATCAATGGTCTGAATGGAAAAATCGCACCCGGCCATTTTGGAAATATTTCCCCTTAACCGGGCTCATTTTTTTTGTCATTTCATTTTTGGTTTCAGATCGTTCCATTTCCACAATTATTATGGATGTAACCCTTGCAACGCTTAGGTTAATTGTTATGGTAAGTGTTATGACAATTTATACTCTTAAATCCAGTTCGCAGGATGTTATTACTGCATTCCGGAGTATATGGTCCAAGATGAATCTGAATTATAGATGGGTGGAAGATTTATTACTCTTTTTTGACATGACGGTCCGTTTTTTTCCTACATTTAAAGAAGAGTGGCGACAGTTAGAAAGATCCCAAAAAGCATTATCAATTTCAATATCTGAATCCTTCCTAAAAAAAGTGATTCAAGTTGCTCAATTTGTTCCGGATTTTATCATTCTAAATCTTAATAAATCAGAATCAATCACCCGAGTTATGCAAATGCGTGGTTATGGAAAATCTATTCCTCGAAGTGTCTATCCTTTTATCAAGTTCACTTTTTTAGATCTGACTTTAATTTTACTTATCCCAATTATATTGATAGGAGTTCATTCGATTGGATAGATATAAATTAACGATCCAATACGATGGGTCTTCATTTTTTGGATGGCAGCTTCAGGTTAAAGAAAGAACTGTCCAGGGAGTGTTAGAATTGGCGGTTCAAAAGATATCCAGATCTAAAGACAGAATCCCGGTTCATGGCGCGGGTCGCACAGATACTGGGGTGCATGCATTGGGTCAGGTAGCTCATGTGGATATTGAAACAAGATTGAATGAAGATGATCTGAAAAACGCGTTAAATGGCAATTTGCCCCCTGAATGCAGAGTTATGGATATAGAAAAGGTAAATATAGATTTTCAGGCAAGATTCGATGCAACCAAACGCCATTACCAATATCAATGTTTTACCGGGGATTCGATCTTGTTTAAAAACCAATCGTGGTATTTGCAAAAATTGGATCTACGGAGGCTCAATCAATTAGCAATTCATTTGGTTGGTGACCACGATTTCCTTTCTCTAAGCAAATTTCGAGAAGATATGGATCATACCCGCTGCATCATTAATAAATCAGAATGGAAGTCAGATGGAAAAATGGTAATTTTTCATATCACTGGAAACAGATTCTTACACCACATGGTTAGATATCTCGTAGGAACCATGATTGCAGTTGTAGAAAAACGGTTTTCGGAAGAAGACTTTTTATCCTTAATAATGAATCCACAAAAAGATGCACGAATATTTAAAGCACCTGCAGAAGGGTTAATACTGATCCAAGTTGATTATGAATAAACCATTCACCCTGTTTGTACTATTTTTCTTCTTGAACTTTCTCACTGGGGATGGGATTTCAGGATCTAGAGAGACGGCTATTACTCGTGCCATTGAAAAAGTTGGCCCAGCTGTAGCCAGTATTAACGTGGAGCAGCACATTTCATCTGTTTCTTTTGACCCATTCTTCGGGTTCATGTATCCCCGGGAAATTTATCCCATGAAAAGTTCAGGAAGCGGAATAGTGATTAGCCCAGATGGATTTGTAATGACAAATCATCATGTGATTGAAAATGCGGATAAAATTTCTGTTACCTTATCCGGAGGGTCAGAATACGAAGCAGAGATTATTGGCTCGGATATAACATCTGACCTT
>CAXCBH010000143.1:0-4389 GCA_963980675.1 uncultured bacterium
GAACCAGAAATGAAAGAAGCGGTTCGTATTCAGGCCCCTATTTCAACTTTTGGTTTAGTTGCACCTCTAACTGCTGAAATTGGCACTAGCATGAAAAATGCCCTTAAACAACTTCAGCAGAAAAAACAGAATTGCCTTTTGGTCGTAGATAATGAGTCTTTAACTGGTATTCTTACTGAGCGAGATATTTTACTTAAAGTTACCGGGAAAGGCTTTGATCTGGATCTTGTTACCGTAGAAGAGTTTATGACTGAGAGTCCTGAACATTTGTCACCCGAAGACCCTTTGGCATACGCATTAAATAAAATGCATATTGGTGGTTTCCGTCATGTCCCAATTGTTGATGATGATCTTAAACCAGTTGGACTGATCAGTATCAGTGATATTATTACAACGATTGCGGATTATTTTAGCAGGGAAATCATCAATCTACCACCTTTGGATCGTCTGGTAGACCCGAAGAAACAAGAAGGTGGATAATTAATACTTAAATAGATTTACTCTTTCTACAACATCAAGCCCCACATTCGTGGGGTTTTTTATTTGTGGGGTGGCGTGTTACTGGACTGCTATAGGTGCAAAGAATTACCTTTGAAAAGGGGGGACCGTCAAGAGAAATGGGTTACTTCTCTTTATTATTTCTTAATCATCTTATAAGCATGTGATTCACTAAATTAGCATAACCTTTCAAATAATTAAATTAGAGGAATATAATGAAAATTATACTTATCATAGCAGTAATGCTCTCACAATCATTTGGAGAATCAATCAAATCTAAATATGTAGAAACATCATTGAAAATTATTTCTAAATCGTTAACAGATTCCACGGCATACAATCGTCTGGGTTATATGTGTGATACTTTTGGGCCAAGGCTAAGCGGGTCAAAAAATCTTGAAAACGCAATTAATTGGATTTTGAAAGAAATGAATAATGATGGTCTTGAGAATGTAAAAGGAGAAAAAGTTGCAGTACCAACTTGGATACGAGGTAAAGAGTCTGCCACATTGCTAAGTCCATTTATGAAAGAATTATCTATGCTCGGTTTGGGTGGTAGCATTGCTACACCAAGAGGAGGACTAAAAGCAGAAGTTATTGTAGTTAATGATTGGGATGAATTGGAATCAAGATCCAATGAAGTACCCGGTAAGATTGTATTATTCAATGCACCTTTCACATCCTATGGTGAGACGGTCGCATATCGTTATTCAGGTGCCAGTGCGGCTGCAAAACATGGCGCTGTGGCGAGTTTAATTCGATCTATCGGTCCTTGGTCAATGAATACACCTCATACTGGCGTGATGGCTTACAAAGATGATGTACAAAAAATTCCCCATGCAGCACTTACTATGGAAGATGTCATGATGTTAAGCCGAATTCATGATCGTAATGGTAAGATTATTGTGAAATTGGACATGAATGCACGGATGGTGGCTGACAGGTGGTCTCATAATGTTTTAGGTGAGATTAAAGGCTCAATATACCCAGAAGAAGTAGTTGTTGTTGGTGGGCACATTGACTCTTGGGATGTGGGGCAGGGTGCCCATGATGATGGTGGTGCGTGTATTGCTTCCTGGGAAGTTCTCCGCCTGATTAAAGAATTGGGTCTAAAACCAAAAAGAACCATACGATGCGTCATGTGGACAAATGAAGAAAATGGAGGAAAAGGAAACAAAGGCTATCGCGATATGCACATGGATGAAATGGATAAACATGTATTAGCTATTGAATCTGATGGCGGGGTATTCTCTCCTGAAGGTTTTGGATTTTCGGGAAATGAATCTGCGCGAGAGATAGTTGAAGAAATACACGAACTTATGAAGCCCATTGGTGCAAATACGATCTCAGAAGGAGGTAGGGCGGCAGATGTAGCACCCCTGAATGACGAAGGTGTGCCAGTCATGTCGCTTAAGGTTGACGGATCAAAGTATTTTTGGTACCACCATACCAATGCAGATACATTTGATAAAATTGATTTCAATGAATTCAATCGGTGTATTGCTGCAATGGCAATCATGGCCTATGTCGTGGCAGATTTAGACGAACCACTGCCTAGATAGAAATTAGATTTACCTGCACTTATTCTCATCGAAACCTGCTGATATTATGATTAAATTTGCTGGCTTTTAATCATAATATTTAAAGGAAGTCCACATATGCCATCAGTGAATATTATAGGTCACGGTGATGATTTATCTGTTAATGGAATTCGAATTGGTGACCTTTCTCCGGCAGCCCACGAAGCTATTGATAAAGAAAAAGGTGGGCACAATTATTCTCCGCTAGAAAATGCAGTTGTTTCTCATGTAAAAGACTCCTCTACTTTAATAGTGCGAAAACCTGACCCGAAAGAAATTGATAAATATATTGAATCCGAAATTATTGATGGGTTATGTTGTTATTCTGCGGTCAATCAGGGACAGCTTAATCAAATAATTGTTGACGCCGTTGTCACTCATCTTACAAAAGAAAAATTACCCACGGTACCCCGTTCTATTCGTCATAAATATATGAGTGCTTTTCTTCTTGCTACGACAGGCATCACAGGGATGGATCGAGTCGTTCCCAAGGTTGCTGGTGTGGAAGCACCGGAACTTATGTTTAAGATTGCCCGTCGGTGGGGATACAGGATTAAGGGAATTCCCAAAGGTGAAGCCATTATTGTTGCAGCAAAAGGGAATTTTCACGGACGAACCAGGACCGCCATATCATTATCAGATGATGATCTATCGAAAGAAGATTTTGGACCTTTTTTGACAGGCATAGAATTGGTTCCCTTCAATGACTGTGATGCACTTGAAGAATTGTTTGAAAAAAAAGGTGATCGAATCGCAAGTTTCATGGTAGAACCAATACAAGGAGAGGCTGGTGTTATAGTGCCTGATGATGATTACTTCCCCCGGGTTTCTGAATTGTGTAAAAAGCACAATGTTCTTTTAGCTATGGATGAAGTGCAGACCGGTTTTGGAAGAACGGGAGAGAATTTTGCGCACCAACTATTTGGTGTAAAACCAGATCTTATGGGCTGCGGTAAAGCTGCAGGTGGCGGTATTCTTCCGGTTTCTTTTGTTGCAGGACGGGATGAAGTTATAAATGTTTTAACACCGGGATCTGAAGGTTCTACCTTTGGCGGTTATCCATTGGCTGCCGTGGTTGGAACTTATGCTATCAAAGTCCTTGTTGACGCAAAGCTTGCAGAAAAAGCCAAAATAATGGGTGATAGATTGGTTGGTAATATGAATGCTATTAAAGGTGATTATCCAGATAAAATCAAAGAAGTTCGCGGTCGTGGACTACTCACGGCATTTGAAATGTACGATGAACCATATTTAGATGGCCATGCTGTTTCTGTAGGCTTATTGGATCATGGTGTTTATGCGAAGGAAACACACCATTCAACTGTCCGACTAGCGCCGGCATTAACAATTAATGAATCTCAAATAGATATTTTATCAGAAGCAATCAGATCTGTTGTAAAAAGTTTATAGTTTATTAGGTGATATATAGAATTTTGAAAAATGACAATCATAGTTAAGGATAATTAATGGATATTTTAAAACAACTTGGTATAGAAGAAAATAACTTTGGTGCTTGTGCAGGCCCCGGACACTGGAATGCCACAACGAAAGAAGGGAAAGTTGATTCAATTAATCCTGCAAATGATGAGTTAATTTCATCGGTTTATCACTGCTCCACAGATGATTATGAATCAGTAGTTCAACAATCACTTGAAGCTTATAAAGAATGGCGAAAAGTCCCCGCACCGGAACGAGGTCAATTAGTTCGTCAAATGGGCAATGCGCTTCGGGATTATAAAGATCCTTTAGGAAGTTTGGTTTCTCTGGAAATGGGAAAAATAAAACAGGAAGGCGATGGTGAAGTTCAGGAAATGATTGATATTGCTGATTTTGCTGTGGGTCAATCCAGAATGCTTTATGGAAATACCATGCATTCTGAGAGAAAGGACCATAGGATGTATGAACAATGGCACCCATTGGGAATCGTTGGTGTGATTAGTGCATTCAATTTCCCTGTGGCAGTATGGAGCTGGAATGCATTTCTGGCTGCAATATGTGGAAATACAACTATTTGGAAACCTTCTTCCACAACACCACTTTGTGCAATTGCGGTTCAAAATATTTGCAATGAAGTTCTCTCGACTAATGATGCACCACATATTTTCAGTACAGTGATCGGTCCTGGTTCAAGTGTGGGCGAAACTATGATTAATGATTCTCGGGTACCAATGGTATCCTTTACGGGTTCCACGCGAATGGGACGTCATGTGAGCGAAGTCGTTTCAAAACGTTTTGGCAAAACCATTCTTGAGCTAGGTGGAAACAATTGCATTATTGTGTATGAAACTGCAGATATGGATCTAGTTATTCC
>CAXCBH010000144.1:0-4372 GCA_963980675.1 uncultured bacterium
AAAGATTGCTTGGATTGATTGGGAATTATACGATAAATATTTTATTAACGGATTTGGACGTGTGACTTCATGGGCGAGCCGCGTTACAGGAAAATTTGATTACAATATCATTGATCAAATAATGGTTGATGGATTTGGCCGAATCATGGACAATCTTGGGGGTACACTTAAGAAGGTTCAGACTGGTCGTCTTCAGAATTATTTGCTGTATGTTACAGCAGGGATAATCATTTTAATGATTATCCAGTCGTTTTAAATCGAATGAGTAAGGTGAGGAGAGAATGGAAAATATTCTCAATTGGATAATTTGGTTCCCCATCATTGGGATGGTGGCCATTGCATTTATACCGCGAGATAAAGAAAATGTGATCAAGATCACAGCTGCGGTTGCAACCGGATTGCAATTTCTATTGACCCTGGTTCTTTGGCAGAATTATGATGCAGGGGATGGCGGTATGCAATTCATGGTACGGGCTGAATGGATCCCGTCCTTTAACATTACCTATATTCTGGGTGTGGATGGATTAAGTCTGCCCATGGCGATATTAACTGCACTCCTGTGTTTCATAGGCGTGTTTGTTAGTTGGAATATCAATAAAGCGGTGAAAGGTTATTTCGCTCTTTTCCTGTTATTGGATACTGGAATCATGGGCGTTTTCTTGTCAATGGATTTTTTCCTTTTCTATATTTTCTGGGAAGTGATGTTGTTGCCTATGTATTTCTTGATTGGGATATGGGGTGGCCCTCAACGTGAATATGCAGCCATTAAATTTTTTCTTTACACATTGTTTGGCTCTGTGCTCATGTTGGTTGGTATCCTAGGGTTATACTTTACCTGTGGAAAAACATTTGATATTTTAGAACTCATGCGTGTCGCACCAGAAGCTTTGAATGGTGTAATGTGGTGGGGTATGAGTGCAATAAAAGTTATTTGGATTCTTTTATTCATAGGATTTGCAATCAAAGTACCGGTTTTCCCATTTCATACCTGGCTACCCTTGGCACACGTGGAAGCACCCACAGCAATTTCTGTATTACTGGCAGGAATCCTTTTGAAATTGGGTGTCTATGGAATCCTCCGGATTAATTATGGATTAATGCCCGATGGTGTCTATTGGTTTTCCGGAGCATTAGCGGCCCTTGGACTTATAAATGTAGTTTGGGGTGGACTCTGTGCTCTGGCCCAAACAGACTTAAAAAAACTGGTGGCTTATTCCAGCGTTAATCACATGGGCTATTCTTTGATTGGAATGTGGGCTATCGTGGCTGCAGGTGAAGCCAATGGCCTAAATTTAAAAGCTGCACAAGCAGGTCTTGGTGGTGCTGTTTTCCAAATGTTCAATCATGGAACTATTTCAGCCATGCTATTTATTTTAGTGGGTGTCATTTATGATCGTGCCCATCACAGACAGATTGATGGATTCGGCGGTTTGGCAGCTCAAATGCCGATATATACCGGAATCACTGCTTTAGCTTTCTTTGCGGGGCTAGGCCTTCCGGGCTTTTCCGGTTTTATCAGCGAAGCCATGTGTTTTATTGGTGCATTTCCAGTTTATAGAGGTATTGTTATTGCATCTACGATTGGAATTTTGTTGAATGCTGCTTATTTCCTGTGGGCATTCCAACGAATCTTTTTTGGGGAGCTCAACGAGAAATATACAGACTTACCGGAAATCAACCGTTTGGAACTCTTTACCGTTGTACCCTTACTGGTGATCACCATTTTCTTTGGAATTTATCCTGCACCCTATCTGGATATCATTGCCAGCACCATGGATGTGATCATAGATCATGTTGTTACCTTGGCAACTTTTGCCAGCATGTAGGGCTTCAGAATGACCAATCTGCAAAGTCTTTCTTTTTATTATCCGGAACTGATCCTGACGGTTGTGATTCTGGGTGCGATCATTTATGATTTGACCATCCATCAATCAGAATCAGGAAAGGTGGGCTGGGTCTTGATTGCAGGACTCATTGCAGTTGCCGGGGCGATTTGTCTTCAGGATGATCGGGTCACAACCCTTTTCACCGATTCCATTGTTCTGGATCCATTTGCATCCTTTTTCAAACTGATTGTGATCCTGGCAACGATCTTCGTCTCTATCGTCAGTTTACAATCTGGGGAATTAAAAGATTACCGGAAAGGTGAATATTTTACTTTGCTGGGAATTATTGTATTTGGATTATTTCTCATGGTTTCTACAGTGGACCTGATCATGGTTTATATATCTATTGAAATTGTATCCATCATGTCCTTTGTTCTGGCGGGATATTTAAAACAGAATACCCGTTCCAACGAAGCGGGATTAAAATACGTGGTTTACGGTGCATTTTCATCGGGAATAATGCTGTTTGGGTTGAGTTACATATATGGGCTCACAGGCAGCACAAATTATTTTCTGATCCAACAAGCAATAGCGACCATGGACGCCAGTGCAAATACTGCATTGTTCATGGCTATGATCATGGTTTTGGCTGGCTTTGGATATAAAATTTCTTCTGTTCCTTTTCATTTTTGGACACCGGATGTTTATGAAGGTGCGCCTACAACTATTACAGCTTATTTATCAATTGCACCAAAAGCCGGTGCTTTTGCTATGATGATTCGTTTCTTTAACCAAGTATTGGCAGACGGCGGTGCCATGGGCGGATTGGATGCATCATCGGTTGCTTCATTGCCTTGGGCAAACATTATGAGCCTGTTGGCAGTGATTACTATGACCTTGGGGAATGTGGTTGCGCTTCAGCAGAACAATATTAAAAGAATGTTGGCTTATTCTAGTATAGCTCATGCGGGATATATGTTACTGGCCATGCCAGTCATGTCCGGTGACAGTATCTATGCCATTATGATCTATTTGGTCATGTACCTATTTATGAATCTAGGGGCATTCTTTGTGGTGATCACGGTAAAAAATAAGACAGGTGGTGAAACATTTGATGATTATAAAGGTCTGGGCTGGGAGATGCCTTTGATTGGTGTTGTTATGACCATTTTTATGGTTTCCCTCACTGGATTACCTCCTTCAGCTGGATTTGTTGGGAAATTTTATATTTTTGCTTCTTTGATCAAAGGGGGGAACCAGTTTTATTGGTTAGTAGTAGTTGGTGGTATCAACAGTGTGATTTCACTTTATTATTACTTCCGTGTTGTGAAAGTAATGTTCTTAGAAGGTGAAAGAAAGGATACGATCTTGCAACCACCCACTGTAATGGCATGTATGCTTCTCGCTACCGCCATTCCTACAGTTATTCTGGGGATTTATTGGACGCCTGTTGCAGATTGGATCCAAAATTCTCTGACCTTTTTCATTCAAACACTTTAGCGCATAAATATCTAAAACGTAGTTATAAAATCGGATCTATTTAGGTTTTATATATTTAAATAATTAGTTCAACATGAACCATATAATCATAAGAAAAGGACACGATATCCGGATCGCAGGTGTTCCGTCTCAAGAAGTCACATCTGTTCCCGGTTCAGAAACGGTTGCCATTTCTCCCAAAACATTTCGTGGTGTAAAGCCCAAGCTTTTGGTGAATGAAGGGGATACGGTACAGATCGGTTCACCTTTATTTTTTGATAAAGCCAAACCGAATGTTAAATGGGCTTCCCCGGCAAACGGTACAGTGAAAACGATTCAATTTGGTGCCCGTCGTATTATTGAAAAGATAGAGATCAAGGTTGATGGGTCTGAGTCTATTCAAGGACAAGTCTTTACATCCGAACAATTAACATCAGCAAATCGCACCACGATATTAAATAGAATATTAGAAGCGAACCTTTTCCCCCTGATCCGTCAGCGACCATTCAACAAAGTGGCGAATCCGAATGATTTTCCGAGAGATATTTTTATTTCAGCCGTAAATACGGCGCCCTTATCCGTTGACCTGGACCCTGTAATTGAATCTGAAAAGGCAGCATTCCAGGCTGGAGTAACAGCTTTATCAAAACTCACGGATGGAAGTGTTGTGGTTACATCAAAGAAAGCGATGGAACTTCAGCATGCTGAAGTTCAGACCATATCCGGTCCCCATCCTGCAGGAAATGTGGGCATCCAGATTCATCAATCAAAACCTATCAAGCCTGGTGAAATAATTTGGAGTGTAAATGCTCAGCATGTTATTACATTTGGAAAACTTTTTTTAAATGGATCATATAGCCCAGATATTCTTGTAACCATTGCCGGCCCTGGGGCAATAAATCCCCAGACTGTTTCTGCAAAAATTGGTGCAAGTATTGGTTCCCTGATCGTAAACCAAGATATAAGTGAACCGACAAGATTGATTTCTGGAAATGTTTTAACTGGACAAACCGTTGAAGTAGATAATTTCCTGGGTTTTTATGATTCTTCCGTAAGTATTGTCTTAG
>CAXCBH010000145.1:0-4363 GCA_963980675.1 uncultured bacterium
TGAGTTGGGTAGATTTAACTTGATTAATGAATAATAGAGAATCCTGGTCAACTTTTTCATAGATCTTGTAATTAGCCGCACCTGAAACTTCATCCCAATTCAGATGCATGGAAGTCACTCCTCCATCTGCTGTGACACCTGTTGGCGATTGAATGGGGACTTTTGCACAGTGAGAGTTTGATCGGCTACTTTCAACACCAAATTGATCAACGGATGTAATCTCATAACAATATTTTTTACCAGAAGGCACGTCATCTGAAAATGTGTTGGATTGCGCAGATGACAATAGCTCACCTTCCCGATAAATATTGTAAGATTTGGCAATTTTGACCTCATTCCAAATCAATATAATGCGACTATCATTTTTCATGGAAGATAAAATCGGCGGTTCCACAAAATCCCTTGTAGTACCTTTAACTGCAACCGAAGGATGGCTTTCCTGGTCCAGTGCATCCATTGCAGTTATTTTATAAAAATATTCCGTACCGAAATCAAGGTCAGAATCCAAAATATTAGTTTTATCTGAATTTATAATTTTATCATCATTTCTGTAAATGACATAGGATAATGCACCATTCACGGGTGCCCAATTCAAAGAAAGTGTATTTTTTGAAACATCAATTACGATATCCCGGGGTATGGCAGTTGCAACGCTGGCACAATGTATGTCTGACCTTTCACCAATCAGACCAAACCCACCCAATGCCTCGATGGAATAACAAAATTCCTTTCCCGGAAATTCATTTTTTTCAAAACTTGTTTCTGCACCTCGATATATCTCAATATCATTTTCAAAAAGTATAAAAGACTGTGCCTGCTTAATCTCTTTCCAAGTAATAATAATTTGTTCTGTCGAAGATTGGACGTTTATATCTTTAACATTTAATATTGGATCAAAATCTGTGGGTTTATCATCTGAAAATAAATAACACCGTGTCGGCTCATTGTCGCCGGTTATTTCCAAACTTAATTCGATATCTGCATTCCGTGTTTTTCTGGGATTAATTTTTATTCGCTTCGAACCATCACTCTCATGCTCTATGACAAGATAATAAAAATTTGGTTCCACATCTTTAAAAGAGAATTTTCCTTTTCGGCTGGTTTTTTCTTCCATGAGAATATCATCTTTCATATTTCTCAAGGTGACGACTGCCTTTTTAGCCGGGTTCCCGGCTGGATTATTTACGGTACCGGAAATAGTGACAGGATCGGCAAAAACAGACGCAACCAGTGATAAGAATAGACCTGTTTTAAGGATCATCGATTAAGGATAAGGGGTTGGTGATCTCAAACCGAGAAGAGTCGTTAAGGCAGTCTGAACAGAACTCTATCTGGATTTGATGAGAAAAGCTGAGGAACTTGTGGTAAATCCTTGTACAATTTCTTAGTTGTATCCTGGACATTTTTACTTATATAATCATGGAGCTCCGCAACAGTGACATTTTTATCACCATTATCAGCATCACCTCGTAACCCACGAAGGAGGTAATAAGTAAAAATTCCATTATTCACGTCAGGATGATTATAAGTGATCTGAGTTATATTGGAGGCATAGAATGCTGTAATTGATTCCGGTGGCATGATCTCTTTAGGCAATACAACAATTGGCGTTTCAAGTTCACCTTTTTTCTTTTTTTTCTTTTTCTTCTTTTTCTTCTTTTTTGAATTTGGATCTTCTACTATTTCACCAGGTTTTACTATATATTGCTGGAAAGCAGAATTATTAAAATCAACATCCATAAACAATGTTATTTCTCCAACTTCTTCCATTTTTTGGATTTCAATCAAATTACTATATAATTTTTTTAGAGGGAAAAATGAATATTGATTTTTTAGATCTGCATCATACGGAAGCAAAACTTTTTCACCTCTATACGTAGTACCCTCACCGCTGTAATAGAATATTAAATCCAACGATTTTTCACCAGAATAATCTAAACTCGATTCAATTTTTTTCCGTAAGTATCCAAGATCTGGATCAAAGATACCTTGCAAGTCACGACTGTAAATTTTTTCACTAAATCGCCAATATTGGCTTGGCATAATTGAGTAGTCTTCCATACCAAAAAGATCATAAAAATACTCTCGTACCATTTTTACGTTATCAGCGGTAGATGATTTTCCCAGAATTTCTGGATTCCAAAAATCCAGATTCCCTAATACAATTCCAATTATACCATGCTCGGTGGAACCTTTTGGAATACCTGTTGTCAACTCTGGTATAATAGGAGCTTCACCTACCCTTAAATCTACCGGGTAGGGTGTTTCTACTATAATCAAATCATCAGCACCTTTATACTTTTTCATCGTTTCCAAATGAATAGGGATTGTTTTCCGCGTTTCAAAATAATCGTAAAGTTCCAGGTAAATAGTGAAATCATCTTCCCGGCTCATTAATTCAAATTTAAAATCAAGGTATTCACCTGCATTAACAAAACCAAATTCATGGATCTCATCGGCATCTTTCGAAACAAAAGAACTATCCCTGCGAAATAGAATGCTTACTGTATCTGATTTACCTTCTGAAAGGTTTTGGACACGGATTGATAGAGTTACGATTTCATTTTTTGGGATGTAATGCTGTCCCCACTCATTATCGATGGCAAAATCAGTCACAACCAAATTAGGTGGAATAACTTTTAGAGTGGTAAAGGAAATGGGCTCTGGTTCCAAATCTAATCCAGTAAATTCATCAACACGGATTTTAAATTTCCGCTCTCCTGACTCTATTTTGAGTTTCCCATAAAGGTCAAAACGGATTGTGAGTGTATCTCCTATATCCAATTTTGGTGTCATTGCGACAGAATCAATTTTCAATGAAGGTGTTATAGCATCAGCAATGGGTTCGAGACAAGGTTTTAACTCACGCGCAGGACTTCGACCATCATTCACAATTTTAGCAATGATCCATCCATGCTCTCTACCATCCAATATTCCATTTCCCGAACTTTCTACAAATCGTTTCTCTATAAGCGTTATATGGGGCGGGGGCAAGACCCAACCACATTGGATAGGTGATAATGGACCTTCATCTCCATCCTGATCAACACAGGCGACCCGATAACAGTATTCTTTATCAAATTCAAGTCCCTTATGCTCGTAATATTTACCTTTTGTTTTTGTTAATAAACTCAAAGAGTCTGCCCCTTTCTCAGCCATGTAAATATTGTATCCAACAGCTCCAATCATATACTTATAGTTAAATAAGACACGTCTGACATCACCAGTTACTGTGAGCTTGCTGGGATAATTCACCAGCACTTTCTTACATTCAGAATTGGATGGAAGGCTCTCAGTATCGTACTTATCTACAACCGTAATCTTATAACAGAAAAATTGCCCTGGCGGTACAAGATCTTTATAGGTCGTATCTGTAACCACAGTCAACAACTCATCATCACGATAGATTCTATAACTATGATCCACTCTCAGGTTGGACTTTTCCCAATTTAAGGTAATTTTTTCCAAGTCCGCTTCTGCATTCATAGAAGTTGCCAACACTTCTTCATGAGTAGTCAAAGGATAGGTGATTTTTGTTCCTTCGAGAGTATCCTGGTCATAACTGCATATCTCAAAAGTATATTCTTTATCAAATTCTAAATTTTCATCTATATATTCGGTGAGATCCGGAGTATCAAGAATCAATTCATTATCTCTATAAAGTCTATACCCCGATGCTGCCAGCACAGGTTCCCAATTAAAGGCAATATTATTCCTTAATACTCTTCCCGTAAAATTCCCTGGTGGTGCAAAATAACCTTTCCCACACTTTATTTCTGCTTCAGGTCCAACGGTCTTATGGATATCTTCCGCGGCAACCGTATAACAATATTCAATACCTGGAGTTACAGGATCAATAAATTCAAAAACATCAAGATCTGCAATATTTGCACCATTCCTAATAATCTTATATTTACCATCCATATCTGGTATGGGATCCCAGGAAAGAGAAATGGAATTGATTTTTTCTTCCAGTTTGAAAACGGGTGCAGTCACTTCAGGGTGTGTTGTTATAGAGTCTACATAATCCACACCTTCAAGATCATCTGAATCGATTGAATTTATTTTATACACATAAGTTGTATTCCATTCAAGATCTTTCTCTTCGTATAATGGTTCTGATTGTTTTGCCAGAAGTTCGTCATCTCTGTACAAAGCATACTTGTCCACTCCTGGAATCGGCTGCCAACTTATATTTACCATTCGTCCACTAGCTTCAACAGCATAACCGCCTGCAATGACAGCTAGGGTCAAATCAGGTGGTGCATAAGATGCTTTTTCTGTTACGTGATTAGACTCCGGTCCTTCCAGATCATAAATATCAATGGACCTAACCATGTACTTGGTTGGAACTCCTGGTGCT
>CAXCBH010000146.1:0-4296 GCA_963980675.1 uncultured bacterium
CAGCGAATGAACCGGGTTCATCCATCATGCCCGGTAAAGTAAATCCAACTCAATGTGAAGCGCTAACCATGCTGTGTACACAAGTTATAGGAAATGATACAACTATTACCCTTGCTGGCGCATCTGGCAATTTTGAATTGAATGTGTATCGTCCGGTCATAGCATACAATATTTTACAATCTATTCGCCTTTTGGCAGATGGCTGTCGATCTTTTTCAGAACATGCTGTTGCCGGGATTGAACCAAACCAGGAACGGATTGATCACAATCTTTATAATTCGCTCATGCTGGTTACGGCGCTCAATCCTCATATTGGATATGATAAAGCAGCAGAAGTTGCCAAGAAAGCATTCAAGGATAAATCAACACTCCGTGAAGCCATTATCCAATTAGATTATATGTCTGGTGAAGATTTTGACCGTTTGGTGCAACCAGAGCAAATGATACATCCCCGGAAAAAAGACTGATCCGGCGGGATTATTCTCCCTTTATTCTATTATTGATTAAATTCCCTATTCAGCCAAACAAGGCTAAAGTGTAAATTTCCTTATGGCTAACCCTTCCACAACTATTGATGTGAGCCGCATCATCAAGCTCAGCATCGCTGTCATTCTTCTAGGAATGTTTACAGTTTTGGGTGTAATACTTGGTCTTGCAAAAAATCTGCCTTCCATTGAACAGTTAGAGAATTATGATCCTGATCTTGTGACACGGATATATTCTGCTGACGGGAAGGTTCTCGAAGAATTGTTTGTCCAGAAACGCGTTTTTATTGAATTGGATAAGATTCCAACCCATATGCAAAATGCAGTTGTAGCCTCGGAAGATCGCCGGTTTTATAACCATTGGGGCTTATCGCTGCGAAGTGTGGCTCGTGCCGTTGTGATCAATACCTTATCCATGAGTTACCGTCAGGGATTTAGTACTCTCACCCAACAATTGGCACGCAATTTATATAAATCGGTGGGATTTGAAGACAGTGTTGTCCGAAAGATTAAAGAGGTGATTACAGCTGTCCAGATTGAAAGAACCTATACCAAAGATGAGATCCTTGAAATGTATCTTAATACTGTTCACTTTGGTCATGGAACCTATGGTGTTGAAGCAGCCTCGAAACGATTTTTTGGAAAAGAATCAAACGACCTGTCTATTGATGAATCTGCACTCCTGGTGGGATTACTTCCTGCTCCAGCCAGTTATTCTCCTATCCATCATCCGGATCGCGCAATCCGCCGTCGAAATACTGTACTTCGTTTATTGAGGGATCAAGAATACATTCAAAAGAGCGAATTTGAAGAGTACCGAGCCATGACGCTAGAATCTGTTCGAGAATTACCTAGGCAAGGTATAGCACCTTATTTCACTGAATATGTTCGGCGTACTATGGAAAAAATAGATGAAATTCTGGAAGTGAATATTTATCGTGATGGATTAAAAATTTATACCACTCTGGATTCTCGACTTCAATCCATTGCTGAAGATGCGGTTATGCAATCGGTACGGGATAATCAGGCCAGGTTGAATCGCCGGTTATTCAAAGACCGTGAGGAATTTGAAAATCTTGCTTATTTAACTATTTATCCTGAGGACACGGTCAAAATGATGATGGCTGGTGAAGGAGAGTTATACAAAGACCTGAGGGATAAATTATTGGTGCAATGTTCCTTTGTGGCGCTGGATCCTTTGACTGGCGGTATCCTTGCATTGGTAGGTGGACGTCCGGACTATCATGATCAATACAACCGAGCTGTACAATCCAAACGGCAACCAGGTTCTGTTTTTAAACCATTTGTTTACACCACAGCCTTGGACAATGGATATCCTGTAACCGAACAACTCTTGAATCAACCTGTGGTATTAAATGTTCAGAATGTAGATGGCTCATGGGTAAAGTGGAAACCCCAAAATTATGACGGAAGTACAGGGGGACTCACTACACTACGTGAAGGTTTAAGAAAATCCATGAACCTGATTTCTGTCCGAATGGTTCAGCAGGATATTGCTCCTTCAGAGCAGGTTAAACGAACAGCACAACGTATGGGAATCACAACGGATATCCGTGCAGTAGACGCCTTGGCATTAGGAACTTCTGAAGTTTTCCCCCTAGAGATTGTTTCTGCTTATGCCGCATTTGCAAATCAGGGGGTGTATTCTAAACCTTTTCCTATTACCCGAGTCGAAGATCGCTACGGGAATGTGATTAAAGAATTTTATCCCGAGCGTAAAGAAGTATTGAGCGAAGAGACTACTTATTTAATGACGAGTTTGATGCAAACTGTGATGGATCGTGGCACCGGAGGAAGTGCACGATGGAAGTATAAATTTAATCGACCTGCTGCAGGAAAAACGGGAACAACCCAGGGTTGGAGTGATGCTTGGTTTGTTGGATTTACACCACAGATAGCTGCTGGTTGTTGGTTTGGTGTGGATGATTTTCGAGTGCCTTTAGGCCCTGGCCAGGATGGATCTATAGCAGCGCTGCCTGCATGGGCACGGTTCATGAAAGGTGCACATGACACATTGGATTTTCCTATCCAAAAATTTGAAAAACCTTCGGGTATTCAAGATATAGAAATCTGTTCTGTTACAAAAAAAGCACCTGTGCCTGCATGTCCTGTTGAAAAAGAAATATTCAAAGTTGGAACTGAACCTATCCAAAAGTGCAAGGTTCACCGAACACAGTAAATAAAATTACGGATTACTTTTTTCTCTATTATTAATAAACGATAGAAGTGAAATGGGAGCTCTTTCCCGGACAGTATGGAGTATGAGATAAAGTGATACAATTAATACAACCGCATTAGGAACCCACATTCCTATCCATGCTGGAACTTGGTTTCGGTCAGCGATTTCTTCGCCCCCGATTAATAAAATATAATAAAGCAGGAAAAATCCAAAACTTAGACTCGTACTTATTGCAAACCCGCCCCGTTTTGCCATAACACCTAAAGGGGCACCTAATAAAACAAATAGAATGCAAGCAAAGGGAATGGAAAACTTTTTATGTATTTCTACTTGATATTTATTTCGTCCTTTCTGGTAACTGGTGATAAGCTGGAGTTCATTTTTTACCTGGCGTTCAAGGCTTCGGATTTGTCGTTCTTTTTTGCGGAGTTGATTGCCGGATAAGGTTGTGTCTGCCTGGATATTTATTCTTGCAGAATCTAGAATTTGAGTTCCTTCTGAAACTGTTTCCGGATAAAGACTATCCCCTAGCGTGCGAAAGAATGCACCTGCCAGCCGTTTATTCACCACACCAATTCGGTGTTCATAATTCTCTACTTTATCAATGATCATGGGTACCGTCATTTCCCGGTCAGTCCTATTTGATGAATCACGCCGATTGAGCAAAATATCATCTGCCGGAATGATGATTTTATGTGTTTCGAAAATGATCCGGCGGTAATTGGTAAAATTTTTACTTTCCAATTCATGGATTTCACCATCGTATAGCGTGAGTAAAAATGCATCTGCCAAGGTGGAAAGGGTTCCTGTTTTAGAGTGGATGCTTGTTTGGGCTTCCTGCTTTCCTTTGGAAAAAATTCGAACATCGGAAAATAGTTCCCCTTCTTTACCACCGACAATCATGCTATAATCAGGAATATTATCAATAAATATCCCCGGCTCAATATTCATTCCGGGGCGTTTACGATAAATATCACCGGAAAGAAGCCGCGCATGAAAATTCATATCGGGTAGAATGTAATTGTTAAAATAGATCAGCATCAGGGCAACTGTGACCCCAAACATGATGGGTGCACGAATAATAGATAAAAAACCCACACCGGAGGCCCTGAGGGCGTTGATTTCATTATCTTCAGATAAGCGGCCAAAAGCCATGAGCGTAGCCAGGAGGACAGCCATAGGCACTGATAGCGCAATGATCCATGCAAGATTGAGGAATAAGTATTCCAGGATGGTTAATACATCCAGCCCTTTACCTAAAAAACGGTCAATAGCTCGTAAAAGAAAATTGATGAAAAGTATAAATGTGATCATCAATAAGGAAAAGAAGAACGGCAGAAGCATTTCACGAACAAAATATCTGGACAAAAGTCGCATGGTATAAATTACGATTTAATGATATAGAAGGATGAATCAAATAATGGGATTCAATCATTCATTATTGTTTATGATATACACTTTCAACCAACACTAGATAATTGTGTTATTTTACTTCGATTCCAAAAAGAATAATTCTAATTTCACCAGCTTCAAATCAACTGAAATTGATCATAAAATGTATGGTGGGTGTAGCTCAGCTGGTTAGAGCACCTGGTTGTGGCCCAGGAGGCC
>CAXCBH010000147.1:0-4276 GCA_963980675.1 uncultured bacterium
GGATAAATAGGATGAAGGGCAAAGTCAGAAGGCAGAGTCGCATCATCATTCTGGCCCAATGCACCGTAGGTAACATTCAGGGTAAACCTGGGCTCACCCACAACCGGGTACGTGCCTATGGGGCCGTCATAAGTGGCGCTGAAGCTCCCTTTAGGCTCCGTAGTGAACACATATTCGTTTTCATTGTCCAAATAGGTCTCTGAGCCTGTTATATTATCTGTTAGTGTCATACTTATATGATTCGGAAGCTGATCCATGTTCCAGGTTAAGGTGACTTCCCCTGCTTCTGTAACATAGTTTGATTCACTCAGTGTGATATTCATCACATCTATGGGAACCGTTACTGTAACGATATTCTCGTAAGGAAAACTGTTAATCTTTAAAGGCTGTCCATCCACAACACTCATAATTACAACACGTGAACTGGCTTGAAATGGCAATAATTTTTTTGAATCTCCCTCATCCAATTCTGTTGTTCCTTCAGAATAAAATGATAAATAGTTTTCTGAAACAAAATTACCTGATGTCGCCTTTATAGAAATACTACCTCGATTATCATCATCTGCAATTTTGTAGAACGTTCCTGTGCCAGATTTATCTCCAGTTTCAATTGTTATTGTACCAGTACCGGAACTATTAGTCTGAACCCAAAAACCTTGGTAAGGAGCTATAAGTCCATTGCTCAGATCTCCTGATTGACTGGTTTTATTCCATGTTTTCCAGTCTGTGTTTGCATCATCCCAAACGGACGTGGTTACTTCTATGTTCGATGATAATGTTATCAAATCAAAATCTATTGTTGCATTATAAGGGTTACCTGCAAGACCATATTTACTAGCCGCTATAGAACCAGAGCTGGGGAAAGTAGCACTGGAATTATTTAATTTTCCTACAACACTTATCGTCACGGGTAAATCGTCATCACCATCCCAGTCCGTATCAGAGAAAACATACAAAAGAAAGCCTTCACCGGCAGTAATACTTGCCCCGCTGGTTGTAATGTCTGTTAACTCACTAAAGCTCTGGGTGCCGCTATAGCCGTTTAATACCCAGACGTTGGCATTACCACTTGTACCCACGTCGGAACCAGTCATTCCCTGGGTCCATAATTCTGAAAGTAAATCAGCATAGATGGCACCTGCTACAGGACTGCTCATCATCCTAAATCCAGAGTTGCCACTTATAGTGCATTTTTCTGGATCAGTAGTTACAATAATGTTGTCTATATAAATTCCTTCATCACCTGAAGTTAGATTATTGAACTGGATTTTTATATCCAATGTGCTATTACTAGATAGAGACACAACGGGACTGGTATAACTTGCAAAACCGTCATTGGTAGAGGTACAGCCATCTTCAGTCCCCGCAGTTTTATGAGATAATGTTGTTGCAGTACCACATTCACCAGTTCCATCGAAATCTGTATCAAAGGCGACAGGCTTGTTGCTGGACGCTGATATGGATTGAATAGAAATTAAATTTTCGTGAGAACCCCCATCTATTGAATAGGTTATTAATACTTCATCACTGGCATCCCACTTACTATCGTTTTTTACAACCATATCAAGTTGGACCACAAAACTTGAAGCGCTGCTTATACTAATTTGAGAAAGCGTCAGATAAGGATCAGATAATGATAAATCTTCAGCAGCCCAGTAATACCCATCTTCAGTTACACCTACAATATTATAATTCGTCCTATTAAATATATCTGTCCAACCAGATCCTTCAGTATCACTTGCAGAATATCCACTATTAGCTATTTCAAAATCGATGGTTGTTACTGCACTAAAGACATAGTTTGCTGATAGAATGATTACATAAATGCTATTCTTGTTTACAATCATAATTGTATTAACATAAAAAATATATTTTCTATCAAAGCTGGCGTCTAATTCTCTTATTATTAGAATATTATTAGGCTATACTTATAAAAATAATAGCAAATAATCACTATTAGTGTAAAGGTCTACCACTTAATAATCAATCTCAATTTAGAAACTGTAGCTTAGAAGATTAGGTCTCAACTGATTCTAGTCAAATATATAATCCTTCCCTCCTACAACAGTTCTCATAACTTTAGATTCCAATATCTGCTCGGGTGTCGCCGTGAGAAAATTTGTTGAGTGTACGATAAAATCAGCATGTTTTCCGGCAACGATGGATCCGGTTGTTTTTTCCCAGAAAGCAGCATATGCATTGTTAATGGTATAAGACCGAAGGGCATCTTCCACACTAATCTTTTCTTTCGAGTACCATCCATGTGGATTTTTCCCATCCCTGGTATGGCGAGTGATGGCTGCATAAATGCCTGTAACTGGATTAAAAGGTGCAACAGTCCAGTCTGACCCAAAAGTAAGATTGGCACCACTCTCAATCAGTGTTTTAAACACATAAGTTCTAGATAATCTGTCATGCTCGATCCGTTTATAAGCCCAGGAACCATCATCAAAAATATGATAAGGCTGCATAGATGGAATAATATTTTCTGCAGCAAAACGGGGCACAGCAGATTTGGAAAGATGTTGGGCGTGCTCAATTCGACACCGTCTATCCTTTTGACCAAACTCTTCTTTTATTGATGCAAATTCATCCAGAATCCAATCATTCGCTTGATCACCAATAGCATGGACCGCATGCTGAATATTGGCTTTGTCCGTTTCCCGCAAAATATGTTTGAATTCGGTGGTATCTTTGAGAGTAATGATTCCTAATGTAGGAAGCTCTTCTTTTTCGGATGAAAAAGTATCATTCAAATATGGTTTATGCATCCAAGCTGTCCGAGAGCCCAAGGATCCATCCATCATACCTTTAATGCCGTCCCATCGAAGCCATTCATCTCCAGGGCCATTATTTTGTACATTTTGGATAATTTTTTTCCAATTCGTGTACCAAGGATATATCTTGATTCGGATTTTCAAACGTCCATTTTTATAGTTCCGTTTATAGGTTTCCAAGGATTCCCAAGTTCCCATATCATGTATCTGCGTAATTCCCAAGGAGAGAGCATATTCCATTGCCGCATCCAACGCCTGATCCATGTCTTCAATTGAATACTCTGGAACAACATTATTAACCAGTGCCATAGCTTCATCTTTTAATATACCTGTGGGACTACCTTGGCTATCCTTTAACACAATACCGCCAACTGGGTCAGATGTGCTGGAGTTTATTCCTGCCAATTCCAAAGCTTTACTATTTGCCAGTGCCATGTGCCCATCAAGACGACCTAAGAAAACTGGTCTATCCAGCACAACATCATCGATCCACAATTTATCAGGATAATTTCCACCCCATAACTCGTGATCCCAATCGCCTCCTTGCATCCATACACCTTTAGGGAGAGATTCCGCGTGGGCCACGATCCGCTTCTGAAATTCAGCTTTATTATCCACATCCCGAAGATCTACGCTGGAAAGCTGAAATCCACCACTCATGAAATGAACATGATTATCAATCAAACCAGGAGTGACGAAGCGCCCCATTAAATTTATCTTCTCAGTTTCCGGGCTAGCCATTTCCAAAGTTTCATTGTCATTTCCAACGAATAGAATTTGTTCATTTCCTACTGCAAGAGCCGATGCTGTAGGGTTTGATATATTCCCTGTCCAGATGACACCATTATAATAAATTTTTTCAACTTTTGGTGCGGAGCACGCACAGATAAATAAAACCAGTGGTAGGATATTTTTCATAATATTTTTTTAGTTAGGTAATAAATTTTTGAATTGATGGGCCTTTTTAAATCCAGTTAAGAACTCAATAGTCAATAACACAATTTACAGTCTAATTTTAGTGATATGAAAATTGGGAATATTCATATTGAAACTCCGATATTTCTCGCCCCTATGGCGGGTGTCACCGATTACCCATTTCGAATTTTATGTAATGAAATGGGTGCTGGAGTTGTTTATTCAGAATTTGTATCCGCTGATGGTATCATCCGTGAGAACTCTAAGACATTAAGCTTAATTCGATTCGAAGAAGCAGAACGACCCATTGGTATCCAAATTTTCGGGAGTGACGCTGAAACTATGAGCCAAGCAGCTAAATATGTAGTGGATACTTTTCATCCTGATATTCTCGATATTAATTATGGTTGTCCCGTACCAAAAGTGACCAAAAAAGGCGGCGGATCTGCGGCACTTCAGGACTTGTGTTTAATGGATGATATTACTGCAGCAGTTGTTGAGTCAATTCCTGAAGTACCTGTGACTGTTAAAATGCGAATGGGATGGAATCAAACTTCAATTGTTATTCCGGAAGTGGGCCAACG
>CAXCBH010000148.1:0-4264 GCA_963980675.1 uncultured bacterium
CTTTGTCCTGTGTTTTTTGCCAAAATTGTATTCAACTGCTTTTTCATCCGAAGAATTTCTTCCGCCAGAATTTTGATATCGGTTGCCTGACCTTCTGCTCCGCCCATGGGTTGATGGATCATGATACGTGAATTGGGCAGTGCAGACCGTTTTCCTTTGGCTCCACCAGCCAATAAAAATGCGCCCATACTAGCAGCCTGACCAAGACAGATCGTGGATACATCGGGTTTAATATATTGCATAGTGTCATATATTCCCAAGCCGGCTGTTATGATACCGCCAGGTGAATTAATATAAAGAAAAATATCTTTTTCCGAATCTTCTGCTTCCAGAAATAACAACTGGGCAATAATCAAGGATGCTAGGGAATCATCAATAGGGGTGCCGAGAAAAACGATCCGTTCTTTCAGGAGCCGGGAAAAAATATCAAAGGCTCGCTCTGATCGCCCCGTCTGTTCGACAACGATAGGTACGAGTTGGTTCAGTGTCTTTTGATCAATGTTCATGGTCTTGTCCCCGGAGGTCTTTTGTATGTACTTCTACCTCTTTAACTTTAGCAAATTGTTCAAGATATTCCAAGATTTTCTTTTCTATGAGATCATCTTCGATTCGCTGACGGTTGCTGGGTTTCTTGTAAAATTTTCTAATTTCTTTTTCCGATTGGGGTGATTTTTCAATCATTGTTTCGATTTCACCTTCCACTTCTTCACGGGATGCATTGATCTTCTCTGTCTCAATCAATTTATTTCTAAGTGAAAACCATTTCAAATTACGTTCTGCTGTTGGTTTATAATGCTCCCTTATTTTTTCATCGTCTATGGGCTCACCATTATTCTGTTTTTTTACATCTTCTACTAGATTATTTAGATAATTATTCATCATAGATGGTGAAAAAGATGGATTGGCTAACTCAATAAGAGCGTCGGAAAGATCTCGTTCAAATGCAGTCTGAGAACGTTCTGCAAAATTAGCTTTAATTTTCTTTTCAACATCAGCGGTCAATTCCTCAACGGATGTTAATTCAGGGTTCACTAGCTTTAGAAAATCCTCATTTACTTCTGGTAAAATCTCACGTTCAATATTTGTCACTGTGAGTTCATATTCCGCATCACCTTCTTCCTTGTTAACGGGTAACATGATACGAGTTGTATCGTCTGGTTTTAGACCAATCAATTTTTCCTTTTGATTCTCTGTAAAAGATCCTTTTCCGACTCGGAGGTATTGCTTTTCGTATTTTTTGCCAATGATGGGCACGCCTGATACATCCAATTTTTGGAGTGTGCAAATGAGATAATCCCCCTCCTTGGCACCATCTTCCACAGTGGCGATGGTGGCATGTGCCTTCTTTAATTGCGTAATAGCATCTTCAATATCGTGTTCATCATGAATATAGTTTGAACGTTGCACTTTTAAAGATTTCCATTTCATGTTAGGCAGAGTCACCTCCGGTTCAACTTCAAATTTTGCCATGAATGAAAAATGCTCATTCATATGAAAATGAACATCGCTGATCTCGGCCTGATTTACCGGAATAATTTCTTCTTGTTGAAGAGACAGGAGATAGAATTTCTGAATATTATCTTCCATAAATTCCGCTTCAATGTTGGATTGGAACTGCTGCATCAAGCGATCCCTTGGGATTTTGCCCGGACGGAATCCTGGCATTTTGATCTTTCGACTGAATTTTTTAATTGTTGAATCGAAGTCAGACTCCAACTCGCTCCAAGGAACATCTATGGAGACTTCCCGGGTGTAATCGTTAATTATTTTAACGTCAATTTTCACGTTTTCTCCTAAAAATAGCTGGCGAATTTATAAGAATATTTGGTATAGGATAAGTATTAAGATCAGAAATTAGGATTTGGGGTTAGGAATCAAGAGTTTCTATCATAGTCAGTTAGAACGGTGGAATCTCCAATCCTCCGCGATACATTAAATACATCCCCAGCATCTGGATTACATGGAAAAGATCATTATGATTGAAATTCTCATGAAGTGATATTCTCATGACTTGCACCCAAGATGCTGCTAGGCTTACCAATAATCCAATTGAAATGGATAGTGCACCGGTTATTCCATAATAGAAAAATGCTACTAGAAATCCAATAAGGGAAATTCCCATCAAGGGTAAATAAAATATGACTACTGATTGAAAGTTATCCTGAGTGCGAATACGATTGTAAAAACTTATAAGGAGAACTCCAGCAGTAATGTATAGTGCATCCTCTCCTTTCCCTGTCACAAAGACTAAAGCAGTAGACATGGCTAATAGTAAACCGGTTGCAGCAACAAATATCAATGTTGCCCGCCAAATAATCGTCCGGAGAATCTGGGATAATTTTGGGCCAAATCCGTGAGTAGTTCCACCTAAAAGTGCACCAATGGCTATGGTGATAAAAGATGTTCCCCAAAGTTGATGAAATTGAGAATCTTGGATAGAAAGAGTAAACCATCCAAAGGTAATACCTAAAATAAAAATAATGTAATCGGTGATAGCCGTAGTTGGTTCGTATAGAAGTGGGTGCTTTTCTGACATATTTTTCTATCTGCTGGAGTGGTAAAATCAGTAAGAAATTAAAGAAAGAATATTAGTTCAGCCAGTTACCTGAAAAATCACGGATAAATAATCATATTCACCAAAGCAATCACATCAATTAGATTCAAATTCCCATCACTATTTATATCTGAAACTGTTTGTGGACAGCTGCCGGGAAAATAGCCGGAATTAACATAATCAGCCAAGAGCAGAATATCAAAAATATCAATGTTGCCCGAATTGTTCATGTCACCTAAATCCCATTCTAAACAGGTATTGGGAGGCAATGCCCAAAATTCGTGCCAACCAGCCAGTGGACTATTTTCAATTCGTCCGGATGAATCAGCAGACTGAATATAATATTGTATCGTTCCTTCTTCCTGTGTTGGAATCCACCCTGACCAAGTGTTGGGCTCTTCCGGAACATCGGATACATAAAGGTAGTCTGAATTCCATTCATTCATGCCCGGTATTTTCCAATAAACTTTGATTGAATCTTCGATTAAACCTGCTTCGCTTAAGTCATCAATAATAACTTCTACGGGATATCCATTATCGATTGCTTCGGTACTGTCGTTAATGGGATTGTGAAAAATCTGGAGCATTTCCAGATCAGGTATCCCCTTTACCCTGCAATGTAAAGCATCCGTGGATTCCCATGATCCTGTAAAAGGCAAAATATCAAAACCAGGCATGGCTTCTTCATATGCTGTTAATGCTTCATCATCCCAACTGCTTCCGGTAACAGGAACCAATATTTTTTCATTCAAAATCAATGAATTTGTGTAAGGCTGATCGTTGGGAGTCCAGACTCGGTAAACATCCCAGGATTCCCCCCATTCGTTCGTAGAATTTCCGAAATAAGTGGCGGTCGCTTCAATTTCATCAAATTGAGCATGGCTCGCAGGCACTTCCCGGATGAGAACCTTCGTTGGGCTTAAATATTTTCCCCAGCAATCAATATGATCAATGTAAGTGTTATTAGGGTCATCTAATACATGGTAGGTCTCAATTCCATAATAATCTTCCATGATCTGGAGTACCTGTGAATTTGGAATAGAATTTTCTACATATACAAGATCCGTTGATGCGGAGATGCCCATACCATCTGTCATGTAATTCCCGCCGGCATGAACAATATCTGACGCAAAATAAGGCACATCTAAATAGTTCGCCATTTTTGACGGGGCCTGATTATCATTAGGACGAGGACGATTGTAGGTGAAATCAACAACAGATACATCCCTGTTTCCATCTACAACCCACCAGGGGCCATAATCTCGGGTCCAGTAACTGTCTGTAGATCCTGTGACATAAACAACATTTTCCATATTCACGCCACCATTTGCCATAGAAGAATTAGCAGAATTCTGCTGGCTGGATGAAACCAGACAATAGACGGTTACATCTTCGCTCATTTCGGCGATCACGGCTGTGGAAATTCCAAAAGGATAGCGAATCAAAACTCCTTCCATTCTTTCATATTCAGCAATATTTCGAATTGGTCCCGGAGGTGGATCTGTTTCGCGGCCCATATTGTAAATCTCATGAATTCTGGTTTTTTCTTCTTCCGTTAAACCAATAGGCAATTCACCATCGAATCGATCTGTTGCGAAAAGAGAAGGGAAAAGAACTAGGAATAAGATTATTTTTTTCATCGATTAATTAACGAAAGCTAAACTGAATTTACTTAATTTTCACTTTTTAACTTATATAGTCCGATTCTTA
>CAXCBH010000149.1:0-4261 GCA_963980675.1 uncultured bacterium
CATTAAATCGTCATAGCCGCCAATAGCTTCGCCATCCATAATAATTTGGGGGACAGATAAGGATAGGCCGATTGTAGATAATTCTTCTCGGGAAATATTTTTTTCCTCAATATTAATTTCTTCATAGTTCCATCCTTTTTCATCAAAGAATCGTTTGGCAGCTTTACAATAACCACACCAGTTTGTGGTATAAATTTCAATGGTTTTCATCGGTTAATTCCTTTGTTTTTTTATTGAATAATAAATTGGTTTATTTGTTTCATGCTTAAATGGTCGCCAATATGTTTCCCATAATATGCCTTTTGAATTTTTCCTTTTTCGTCAATTAAAAAATTGGCCGGTACGATGGATCGATCACCCTCTGTTTTTCCCGGATAAAATCCATGGGCAATTGAAATTAGAAACGGTATGGCTGCCGGCACAAATTTCAACCAATTTGATTCCAATTTGAATAATTTGTAAAGGGTCAAATCAGGATCAGGAATAATCGAAAAAGGTGCATCTTGTTGCCCCACATATTCTTTAATGGACTCAGGCGTAGATTCAAAAATGGCTAATATTTCAAAATTCATATTTTTCCATGAGGTGTAATGGTTGATAAGTTTATGTACCTGAAGGTTACACAGTGGGCAAGATGCATATCGGAAAAAAGATATTAGCAACTTTTTACCACGGTATTTTTCGATGGATTGAGTTTGGTTCGCATAATCCATCCTATCAAAATTTGGCGCTTGTTCCCCTTGGCGTAATCTCATAATTCTACTATCGTTTGGACACGGGATGAGACCAATTCAATTAATTCATTTAATGTTTTGCATTGATTTATTTGCTCAGCTTGTATCAAGATTGAAAAATTATCTTTCTGTTTTAAAACCAAAACAGGCAAAGCTACATCACCAATCTCAGGTGAAATTGTATGAAAATTATTCTTATATTTAAAATGCATTGGGATTCCTATATTTTCAACAAAGGATTTCCATTGATCTACTTTTCCAAAATTGTTGTATGTAAGAGCACACAAGTTACATGAGTATGTTTCCGGCGAAATAATTTTGTGGGTGTAATCAATCATCCCATTCACGAATCCACTATTCGCATTATACACGAAGATCAATTCATTTTGATTTTTCAAACCTATCCCTTTCTCATTATCAGGATTGCTCATTGTTATTCCCAGCATTAATAGAGTTGTTAAAAATATATATTTTTTCATTTCATATTTGGATAGGTTGGAATGACAAAAATGCCATCCCAACCAATCATGCGCTAATCGTTAAATGAATTTCCTTTTGTTGCAAAAAGAAAACTCGTTGTCAGGATCAAGATTTAATTTATTTTTTTGTGTGTCCTCAGCCTGAGGCAATGGCACATGTCATGTATGTATGCCCATCTTGGGTAAAAGTACCCGTTGCGCCCAAATCCAAACACCGAATATGCCTAATGTAAATAAGAGATCAATCATACGTCATCAATTGCGGTTTGTAGCCACGTATTGACTTGGGATGCTAATTCATCCAAATCGTCTCTACCTGTTACCGATAACATTTCTTTTGCATTAATTGCTGAGAGTGTTACGGAATGATCATCATTTTCCCAAAGTGTAATATTGCACGGAAGTAATAAACCAATTTCTAATTCTTCTGTTAATGCTTGGTGAGCTGTAGGTGGATGACACGCACCCAATATTCGATATCGACGAAAGTCTACACCCAATTTTTCTTTCATGGCGCTTTGAATATCAATTTCTGAAATGATACCAAACCCTTGTTTTTGTAATGTATATCGAATTTTTGAATCTACTTCATCAAATGATAAATTTAATTGACGTTGAAATGCATATTTCATTTTTTATTCCTTTCTTTTGAAGTGGGCCATACAAAAATAAGCCCCATAAAAGCGCCATATATTGTGCTATTAATGGGTGAGCCAGTGATAGAGCATCCTTGATCACACCCAATAAATGAATAATATAAAAATCCTAAAAAACCACCGATGAATACGACGCCAATCTGTTTTTTTATTGAGTTAAAACCGGACCATTCCATTGATGCAAACCTCCTGTTAAATTCACTGCGTTAAATCCATTTTCATTAAGCAAGATAGTTCCTTTATTTGATCGTGAACCACTTTGGCAATAAACTATAATATTTTGATCTTTATATTTTTCTAATTCTGAAATCCTCGATGCCAGCTCATTTATAGGGATCACGGGCGTATCTGGTATAGAATTAGCTTCATTCTCTCGAACAGTTCTCACATCCAAAAAAACATAATTTGGATTATTCAATAATTTTTGGGCGTGGTTGGGCAAAATTGAATCTGTTGGGCTACTTTGTCCCTGGGATAGATTCCAAACATATCCCGATATAATAAATACAATAATAACAATAAATAAAATTTTCATTTTACTTCCTAATATTTAATGATTTTAATAATCGATGTTCGATATCTTTGGAATAGGCATTGGGAGAGTCAACTTTTCGCATGAGTTGAATTGTTTGTTTTACACTATCAATATAAATATAACATTCTGGACAGTCCGTCATGTGGTCCGCAACTTCACTCAAGAGTTCTTCATGACTATTTTCACCTAAATATTCATGGACTAATTTGACAATTCTATCTGATTTTTTATGGAGATGATATTTCATGATATTGCCTCTACACAATGAAGATTATGCGCCATCTTATCTCGAAGGAACAAGCGTGCTCGCATCAGGCGAACTTTTACATTTGAAGGCGAAATATCTAATGATTTTGATGTTTCTTCTACAGAGTGCCCTTCTAAATCTCGCAATATAAAAACGGTTCTAAAAATAACGGGTAATTCTTTTAATGCTTCAGTCAAACAAGATTGTATTGATTCATCTTTCCACATCTTTTCAATCTCTTCCGGCCAAGATCTCAATTCATGTCCAGTCAAAGGTTCATGATTTAATACATCAAGCTCAACAATAGACCCTTCTTTTTTCTTTGCGCGTATTTTACCAATTGCCACATTTGTCGCAACGCGATATAGCCATGTTGCTAGAGATGAGCGTCCTTCAAAAGAACCTATTTTTTTGATAAAGATGATGAAGGTTTCTTGAAGAACATCTTCTGCTTCTGACTCATTCTGTAAAATGCGCAGCGCTGTATTAAACACAACGGGCGCATGATTTTTAATGAGCAAATTCAGAGCAGATTCATCTCCTAATTTCGCCTTCTTTATTAAGGATTTTTCCTCGAGGTTCAAACGGACTCTTGACTATAATAGTTTAATTTCTCTTGAAGTTGATTCTTTGGAGCCATCCCAACAATGCGATCCACTTCTTCTCCATTTTTATATAAAATGAGTGTTGGAATTCCCGATACACCTAAATCCATTGGCTTTTGATTTTGGTCTGCATTCAGTTTTCCAATTTTGGCTTTTCCTGAATATTCCATAGCAAGTTCATCTATTATCGGTCCAATTAACTTACAAGGTCCACACCAAGGCGCCCATACGTCAACCAAGGTAACACCCTCATAGTTTAAAACTTCAGAAACCCAATTTTTATCATTTAATTCAGTTACATAATTATTCATGTGTTTAATTCCCTTTTACTATTTGATGGGAAATATGGGTGCGGGTTACAGGTTATTTTTTAAAAAGGCCAAATAGTGGGTAAAAGGAAAATAGCCATGGCCCGAAAAATGAGCGCCAATGGAAATCCAACTCGGATATAATCACTGAATTTGTATCCACCCGGACCATAGAGCATCAAATTGGTAAGCTTTATTTTTCCAATATCCATTTCGAAAATCAAAGCTAGCATCGACAATCCGGCGGTCACAGGCAAGACTAGTTTGAATCCCATTTTGAGAAAATGAGATTGAATTAAATATAATGAATAGAAATAATTTTCTCACAATAATCTCCTTACCCAAATCTACACATCATCCCACAAACAAAAAACTCCAGGTGACCGGGGCTTATTATTAGGGATACGTTTTAATATCTTATAGAGTATTAGAAAAACCCACTCCATAATCATGCATCATCACTATAGAATACTATAAACTTCTCATGTTTCTCAAGCCATCCTTTAGGGTCAAGTTTAACCTCACCAAGATAGCCTTTAGTTGGGACAGCATTAATAGAGTCTTGTGGTGATTCTGTCTTTAATTCTATTGATGATTTAACGCTTATAAAGTTTCTTCTATACTTTAGTTCTTCCTTCCAAAGGACAGATATGAGAATGGTGGGGATTAGGGCTATTGCAGGATAAATATCATTTTT
>CAXCBH010000150.1:0-4258 GCA_963980675.1 uncultured bacterium
CAGATCGAACAATTGCTGAACTTTATTATCAATTGGCTGATCTTGAAGCTTTCAGTTTTAAGCGCTATACCCAAGGAATTCAATATTTAAATCAAATTAATTCAGAATATCCCGAGTCTCCCTTTCATGCCAAATCCATTTTCACAATGGCCTTTATGTTCGAAAATATGGCAGATTCTGTCAATGCCCAATCCACACGAGATCATTTATTGGAATCCTTTCCAAATTCGGAATATGCTGCTTATATATCAGAAGATGTAAAAGTGGAAAAAAAGAAGCAGGAGATCTTGTATTCCAAGGCAGAGACCCAGGTTACTAGTAACCCTGATAATGCGATCCAACTATTAAAAGAATCAATCAGTCTCGACGAAAAAAGCGACTTGGCAGTATCGGCAGCGTATACAATCAGTTACCATTATGATCAGTCTACAGAAATTGACAGTGCCTTGAAATATTACCAATGGATTCAAGATAATCATCCAAGGTCAGATCAATATCATAGTGCAGCGAAAAGGGTTCAAACTCTGCAGATGGTTTTATCTTCAATCGAGACTGTTACGGATACTATTAATATTATTAGGGACGACAATTGAGAGCGAATCTTCTTTCTATATGCTATCGTTCAACTCGATTTATCATTACCAAAATTCTTTATTTTTTCCAGTCATTATTATTTCGTTCAAAAGATCTTGAACCTGCTGTCATAGGTGGTGATGCTTTTCTATCCACTATTTCAATTATTAGTGCCCCTTTTTTCAATTTTAAAATCCCATCCGGAAATGACGTTGAAGTTTTCGGGTTAGAATTCTCATCACCATTAGTGGCCGCATCATTTAAATCGGAAACGAAGATCCTGAAAATTTGGCTCCAAATGGGACTAGGTGGTGCCATTTTTAAAACAATTATGAAAAATGAACGATTGGGGAATAAAAGACCACGTCTCCAAGATGCCAGCCTTGCCGGAGAAAAAGGATTATTGAATTCTATGGGGTTACCAGGAAAAGGAGTAAAATCTTTTTCTGCTGAAATAGCTGATTTATTTTTGTGGAATTTTGATCGTCCCTTAGGTGTGAGCGTTGGAGGAGATACTATTTTTGAATATGTTGAAAGTGTTATTCATATTGAAGACACATTAAAAAATATATCTAATTCCTATTTTTATGAACTTAATGTCAGTTGTCCAAATACAAAAAATGGACAAACGATAGGAGACGATCCTTTAGAATTAGAAAAACTACTGAATGAATTAAGGTCAAATATGCGAAAACCAATTTCTGTAAAAGTTTCCCCGGATCTTTCAAATGAGACACTAATGCTGATAGGAGAAATTTGTTCGGATGTAAATCAAGTGTTCATCAATGCAGGAAATACACAATATAAAAAATCAATTGATGTAGGTGTTAAAGCGAAAAATTTCATAATGGAAGGAGGAGGATTCTCCGGCCCTGCACTTTTTGATCGAACTTTAGAAATGGTGAAATTATTTTCAGAATTTGATGTTCCAATTATGGCGACAGGCGGTATTTCCAACATTCACCACATTGAGGCTGCTAAGGAAAATGGCGCTTCATTATTTGGAATGGCCACTGCACTGGTTCTAGACCCCTACTGCGTTCCTAAGATCAACAAACGATTATAATGTTCACGATTGTATTACTGGAGCCTCAAATTCCGCCCAACACAGGCTCTACAGGGCGTTTATGCGGTGCAACCAATACAAGGCTTCATATCGTAGGAAATTTGGGTTTTGAGCTATCAGATAAAACATTGAAAAGAGCTGGGCTGGATTATTGGGATCATATTGATTGGAACTATTTTCCAGATTTAGAGAAATATTGTAAAAATTTGGTAAAAAATGAGAGGTTTCACCTATTGACCACCAAATCATCAGAGCCGTACACTTCACGGCGATTTATGGATGAAGATCATCTTGTTTTTGGCAGTGAAACATCTGGAATCAACGAAATATTTTTAAAAGAGAATTGGAATAACACCTGTACCATACCTATGGATAATCCAAATATTCGAAGTTTAAATCTTGCCACCAGTGTAGGTATTGTTCTCTATGAAGCGATTCGTCAAACCGATGCTATTTAAGCCCACATTCTATATCTTGTTCCTGATCTTTTTTTATGGTTGCGCAAATTCTCCTAGGTATACAACAGGAAATGGTAGCTCAGTACGATCCAAATCTTCTAAAATAACCAAACCAAAAACGAGTAAAAAATCAAGAAAGACAAAGCATCGGAAAGTTTTGAAAGGTGTGAGCTCATTTTATGCAGAAGATTTCCATGGAAAACTCACTGCAAATGGTGAAGTTTATGATATGTATGGCGTCACTGCAGCACATAAAACATTACCATTGGGTACTGTTTGCCGGGTAACTAACCTTGCTAATAGCAAATCTCTAATCTTGAGGATTAATGATCGTGGTCCTTACATAAAAGGACGAATTCTTGATTGTTCTTATGGCGCTGCGAAAAAATTAGACTTTATAAACCAGGGTACGACAAAGGTTAAAATTGAAGTCATCGAATGGGGAGATGGCGCCTACATGCAACATAGGAAAATGAAATAATGAAGAAATATTATATGGTAGTTAATCCACATGGTGGATTGAAAAAAGGTATTGGCATCCTTGAAAGAGTAAAACCTATTTTTGATGAAGGCGGTGCTGAATTGACTATATTAGAAACTGAATATGCCGGTCATGCCCGGGATATGGCTCGAGAAAAAGATTTTACTGGATATGATGGTTTTTGTGCCATTGGCGGTGACGGTACTATGCATGAAGTTATCAATGGTATGCTGAAACGACCCGATCAACGGAAAATACCTATCGGATTAGTTACAGGTGGAACTGGAAATTCATTCATGCATGATTTGGATTGCCTTGACCCTGAAAATGCAGCCAAGCGAATTCTCACTGGACGTCTTCGTCCCATTGATATTGCAAAAGTTGATGCAGATGGAGAAACTATTTACGGATTTAATATTGTTGGTTGGGGAATGCCCACCGATATTAACTTTTTAGCGGAAAAAATGCGTTGGCTCGGCGAACAACGATATAATGTAGCATCGATTATTGAAGTGATGAAAGGAAAGCAGCGCCTGGCGAAATTGATTATCGATGGAAATACTGTTGTTGGAGATTATGGGTTTATTCTTGGGTGTAACACCATTCATACAGGAAAAGGAATGATGATGGCGCCCTTAGCGCAACTTAATGATGGGTTAATCGATTTAATCATTGCTCGGAAAGCCGGAAGATTCAAATTATTGCGGTTATTTCCTAAACTGTTCAGTGGTGGCCACGTAGGTGATCCATTAGTAGACTATCACCAGGTGAAGGAATTCTCAATCATTCCTCAGGAAGATAATATTCTTAATATTGACGGGGAAATGATTGGAAGTACTCCCATTCATGTGATAGTTGAACAGGGTTTAATCGACGTACTGGTTTAGATAAAGGAGAACAGTATGAGCATATTCAAAGGACGAAATCTTATAAATGCATTGGGGATTCCAGGATGGTTATTCCTTATTTGGAAAGGTGACATTTATTATAGTTTTTTTATTTTAACATGTATTGTATTTGCCTTAGGTGAGTTTTATGATATGATGCAGAAAAAAGGCACTAAGCCACTGAGATGGATGGGAATGTGTAGTGCAGCATTTATTGCGGATTTTTATTACTCTCAACCCATAATCACAGGGCATCAAATGGTTGGATGCCTGATACTAATTTTTCTTTTAACTTTTATTTGGGAATTATTCTCCAACGAGAAGAATTCCGGTTTAAATATATCCGTAACGATGGCAGGAATTTTATTTGTTCCTATTTTGCTCGGAACTGCAATTGATATTCGTCAATTTGACACATTCATGGGCACCCAATTAACTTTAGCATTGGTTCTTTCTGTTTGGGCTTGTGATTCAGCTGCGTTCATTTTTGGTACCAAATTTGGATCAGCAAAAATTTTTCCGCGTGTGAGTCCAAATAAATCTTGGGAAGGTTCTATTGCCGGGTTAATCGCTTCAATGAGTGTATTTTATTTATTTTACCATCTATAATTTCTCCTAATGCCTACGTATCTAAACATTCAAATATCGGGAAAGGGACTATTGTCATGCATAATGCTGTAATAAATGCGAGTGCATTTATTGGAGATAATTGTATTATAAATTCTAAAGCATTAATTGAACATGATTGCTCAATATCTAATCATTGTCATATTTCTACAAATGCGACTATTAA
>CAXCBH010000151.1:0-4241 GCA_963980675.1 uncultured bacterium
TTTGGATTCCCATGCGTCGATAGGAGCCTACTATCAGGCGAAAGCGCGCCTTTTCAGAATGTTACCATTGGAATCCACTGCCATCGTGAATGAGTCAGATCCAAATGGGTTGAGAATGGCAGAAGAAACGAATGCCCCAACTTTGACTTTTTCCCGTTCAAATGGGAATTCCATTCATTTTTCTGATTTAAATATTTCCATTTCTGGGATTCATGGTAAGATTATTGCAGGTCATATCACCTATGACATCGGCTCAAGCCTTGTGGGTGAATTCAATGCAGAAAATATCTTAGGCGCAGTTTCGGTGGCTCATGCCTTGGGTATCGAGAAAGAAATGATTGAAGAAGGAATCAAAAAATGTTCTGCTATTCCTGGCCGAATGGAATCCTTCCCATTGGAAAATGGCGCAAAAGCGATCATGGATTATGCTCATACACCAGATGCTTATGAAAAGGTATTAGGCACCTTAAAAGAAGTTTCTTTGGATGGCTCTTGCCTATATGTCGTTTTCGGAGCTGGTGGCGATAGAGATGCAAGCAAACGTCCGAAAATGGCCCAGATTGCTGAAATTTTTGCTACTCATTGTTTCGTAACACCGGATAATCCCAGAACAGAAGATCCAGGTCAAATTTCGAAAGAAATAATTGGTGGTTTTTCTGGAAGCAATTTCACGGTATTTAAGGATAGAAGGGCTGGTTTAGAAGATGCTCTAAATCGATCTGAGAAAAATGATATTGTAGTTATTCTAGGAAAAGGTAGAGAAGAGTATCAAGATGTCAAGAGTAAAAAAGAATTTTACTCTGATCTGGAGATTATTAGGAGATATCAATGAGAATTGACATCAAATATCCAGAAAGATTTACAGCAATTTTTGAAACCGTTACTGGAAATAAACTACATCACCCAGTCCTGGGCATTACTACTGACAGTCGCGAAGTACAAGAAAATGATCTATATATTGCTTTGGTAGGAGGGCGAGTTGACGGTCATTCCTTCCTTGGAAATGTTGAAAATTCTGGTGCATCCGCTGCCTTGGTTTCGCAAACTAACGAATCATTTGGTTTACAGCAAATTGTATGTGATAATCCATTAATAATGATCGGAAATATTGCCAATGCATGGCGAAAACAATTCGATATTCCGGTAATAGGCATTACCGGTTCTAATGGTAAAACATCCACAAAAGATTTACTCGTACATGTACTGCAAAGCAGTTATAATGTGCACGCCACACAGGGGAATTTCAATACTACAATTGGGCTTCCCCTAACCCTCCTTCAAATGGATAATGAGCATTCGATTTCTATTCTTGAAATGGGCGCCAGTGTTCCCGGTGAAATTGATGTGCTTTGCAGAATCGCTCAACCCACTCATGGAGTCATCACCAACATTGCACCTGCTCATTTAGAAGGCTTCGGCTCAATTGAAACAATTACCCAGGAAAAGGGAGCGCTTTTTCGCTCACTGGAAAATGGTATCTCATTTGTTAATTTGGCTGATGATAAAGTAGCAGGTATAAAATTTTCTGGTAAAATAATTACATTTGGTCTTACACCGGAATGTGACTTCCCTGCTGATATCCACCACGAAGATAATGGATATCTTACTTTGATTCTGGATTCTCATGAAATTCCTACTGATAGCCAAAATTTATCTTTTATCAAAAACAGTATTGCTGTTACTGCCATAGCAGTAACGTTGGGAGTAGAATGGAATAATGTGATTGAAAAAATTCAATCCTTTACACCTACATCAGGAAGGTGTCAAGTTAAGCAATTTGATAATATTACTGTCATTGATGATACCTACAATGCAAACTTAATCTCATCTTTGGCAGCATTAGATTATTTGAAATCATTCTCCGGTAACGGACGTCGAATCTTTGTTTTTGGTGATATGTTTGAATTAGGCCCCACATCCCATGAACAACACCGCAAGGTTGGCAAAAAATGTACTGAATTAGACTTAGATGGTGTTTTTACATTGGGACAAAATACAATTTATACCGATTCGATGATTAACAATGGAATTGATCATAAACATTTTGAATCGCATGATGAACTTATCCATTCATTGAAAGAAATCGTTCACTCTGGAGATAAAATTTTATTTAAGGGATCTCGTGGGATGGCCATGGAAAAAGTGATTCAGGGAGTTTTTGCAGACTAATGTTGTATTATTTCCTGACACCCTTCAAAGAAACCTTTTCTGCTTTCAATTTATTTGAGTACATCACATTTCGTGCAGCATTCGCAGCAATTACTGCACTGGTTATAAGCTTCATCATAGGGCCTTGGGTTATCCACATACTACAAAAAAACCAGATCGGCGAAGAAATTCGCCTAACAGGGCCAGAATCACACATGAAGAAAAGGGGCACGCCTACAATGGGAGGAGTCATCATTTTAATGTCAGTACTCCTCCCAACCCTCCTTTTCGCTAAGTTGGGCAATCCAATGATCCAAATCATTATTGTCGCCACTATCTGGATGGGAATTTTTGGATTCATCGATGATTATTTGAAAGTCATCAAAAAAATAGAAAAAGGGCTTATTGCCCGTTACAAAATGGCTGGACAAATTATTCTTGGTGCTATTGTGAGCCTTTGGATCTTCAATACACCGGAATTTGCTGAATTCAGTACAAAAACAACTGTTCCATTCTTAAAAAATGTGGAAATAGATCTTGGTATGCTTTATCCATTAATGGTAATTCTCGTAATCACTGGTACATCCAATGCAGTGAACCTCACGGATGGCTTGGATGGATTGGCAGCTGGGCTTTTGGCAATTTGTTTCACAGTATTTGCTGCCATAGCTTATATTTCCGGTCGAGTAGATTTTTCTGATTATCTGAATATCATTTATTTGCCTGGCGCAGGGGAGCTAACCATTTTTACAGCGTCCATGGCCGGAGCCTGTATCGGGTATCTTTGGTTCAACTCTTCTCCTGCTGAAGTTTTTATGGGAGATACTGGATCTCTTTCTACCGGCGCTGCACTTGGAACACTTGCAGTGCTTTTAAAAAAGGAATTACTTCTTTTCATTATTGGTGGAGTTTTTGTTTGGGAAGCAATTTCTGTCATGCTACAGGTTTCCTACTTCCGTTGGACAAAATCCACAACCGGAGAAGGAAAGCGATTATTTAAAATGGCTCCCATTCACCATCATTTTGAATTAGCTGGTTGGCCCGAAAGCAAAGTTGTAGTCCGTTTTTGGATCATAGGATTACTTTTGGCTCTATTCTCCCTCACAACATTTAAGATACGATGATAGATATTTCTAATAGAAAAAAAATTAATATCAGGGATAAAAAGATCACAGTGATTGGTTTAGGCATGAGTGGAACTGCCGCAGCAATACTGGCAAATCACCTCGGCGCCCGAGTTTTTGGCAGTGATCGATCAGAGAACTTTCAGGTCAGTAATAATGCATTGTACTTGTTAAGTAATCATATTGCAACCGAAACAGGTCTTCATTCCAAAAAGATATATGATGCAGATCTCTGGATTATTTCACCTGGTGTTCCCAATAATGCAGATATTGTAAAAGAAGCTCAAGATCGAGAAATCCCTATTGTTGGAGAAATAGAATTTGCTAGTTGGTACACTGATTCTCCCATTGTGGCTGTTACAGGATCCAACGGAAAAACAACCACAGTAAATATTTTATCTGAAATGTGTCAATCGGAAAATGTTCAATCCATCATGGCAGGAAATATGGGAATACCCTTTTCAGAGCGAGTTTTGAAGGAATTAAAACAGCCAAAACAAAATCTGGCATATATTCTTGAGATCTCAAGTTTTCAAATGGAATTTGTCCTACATTTTTGTCCCAAAATTGCTGTTTATACAAATCTATCTCCGGACCATTTAGATCGTCATGGTACCATGGATGAATACGTAAATATGAAGTTGGAAATGGTGAAGAACATGGGTGATGATGGATACATTGTTTTCAATGCTGATGATCCACAACTCATCATGGCTGTAGAAGGACATGATGCAAAATTAGTACCATTCAGTATGATTCGAACCGGGCTTACATATTCTATCGATTCAAAAAATATTAACACCTTAACCGGGAATCCCCTTCTGAGTGTGGGTGATATCACATTACCTGGTAAACACAATTTATCGAATATGCTTGGTGCGGCGACTTCATCTTCTCTTATGGGTATTTCTGATAAGCATATTGCCAATGTTATGAAAACATTTACAGGTGTAGAGCATCGGCTGGAAA
>CAXCBH010000152.1:0-4219 GCA_963980675.1 uncultured bacterium
ATTACAATTTAATCCTACTTTTTTATTGGTAGTAAGATTGGTGATCCTGAATGGTGTATACATATAGATTGGGCCATTGTTATCTTCACCTAATTTTATCGAATCTCCCACAGGTGAATCAAAGAATTCAATCTTATAATCCGAGTTTAACCGCCGTTTGTAACTGGAAATATTGGTATAACTTAATTCCGGAATTACAATGTTGTTTAGGACAAAGACAGCTGCACTATCAAGCGGCTGGTCTGTTTCGCCATAAGTCCAAATTAAGGTATCCAATTCAATATCTGGAGGGGAAGATGGATTTAGTTTAAGTGTATTTTGAATTTTAAAGCGAATACCTTTGAATTGATTGCTCCACTGCCCAACCGGCGTAATAATCTCATACTCTGGAACAAAATAAGATCCATTTTCAAGGACAGTACCCGGCAAGCCGGAAATGGAATCTTCTTCAAGAAATCCCAGATCATCCTGCACAAAAGGTTTTGTTGTTAATGGCGTTCCAGCCGAATCCTTTACAACATAACCATACACAAAGGGATCTTCGCAAGCCATACCATCCATAGCATCCCTTCCTTGTTCGGCCTGTATTTCATAAATGAGCTGGTCCTGAACAATTTTTGTTCTGTCAACAATAAAATATTCCCGTACTCCGGTTCCTATATTCTGTGAACCAGTTTTAAATAATGCTTCTATATTGGATGCATCCGGGAATGAAATATCCAGAGCTGTATATCCGGGAATTACAGTGATAAAATTATTGTCACTGCTGTCTCCCTTTGCCGATTCTAAACTATAATAACCACGGTTTGGATTTCCTGCTTTTCGAATAGCATCCCCAGCTTCATTATAATACATGATAGAATCCGGCCCTAAGAATTTATCCGGGTTTGTAGTTGTCCATAAGGTATCCATCATAATGATATCATTGTAGGAAATGATGCTATAATACACACATCCGCCTGCATAATAGATTGAATCCACAACATAGGAGTAGGAAATATTTTCAATGGTATCAATCAAGACAGTATCGGTTGCAATTCCCAGGTTGTCAATCTCTAAATCAAATGGGTCAAATCCAATATCATAGGCTGTGACAGTGTATGAATACTTTACCCCATCTATCACATTAGAGTCTACAAAAGAATATTCAATCCCAGAGTCATATCCAAGAGAGAAACGAGGTGCCAATGGATCCAGTCCGTTAATGGGAACGTCACGAGTAAGCCCGGATTCACAACCTTCTTCATCATAAATACAATGGTCTATGTCATCATCACTTGATAAATCAAATTGGGCATAAGGCGTCCAACCCACAAAGTGGCCGTTAAAATCATAGAGTTTATCTTCATCTCCACCCCATGTAGTACCACCATCAGTTGATCGATAAAGTTTGTAGCCTTCAAAATCTGCATATCCGGTCAGCGAGTCAACCGATGATTCTGATGTGGCATCCCAAGACACAAGCACTCTGTTATGATCTGCTACGGCATATATGGCTGGTGCTTCAGGGGATGAAAAATTGCTAAATATCACTTCAACTGAATCTTCAGAGATTGAATTTTCTTCATCCATTACCTTTAAGGTGTACACATACTGCGAAAATCGTTTGTTGGGTTCCAGATCTTCCACGGTCACAACTGAATCTGTAATAATTTCTCCCGTGGGCGTTGTCCATTCAAATACAAGATTTGAACTGTCGGGATCAAAGGAACCCCCGGCATTTAATTCAACAGGCATTGTACTAAATTTTGGGATCCTTACTGTTTCACCCGCATCCGCAATAGGACAAATATTGTCTGCAATGGTAATTAAAAGAGTGTCATAATCTGAACAATAACCATCATTCACTTCCAACACAACACGGTAGGTGCTATCTGATTCTAGATCTATAGGACTTGAAATTATGGGCGTCATAGAAGATAGACTGCTTAAATTGAGACCATCCAAAGATTCCCAACTATAGGACAGCTCATTTTTATTAATATCATAGGATCGGGATGCATTCAGTAATAATTCATATTCGCAAGTTGCAATGTCACTCCCCGCCACTGCCACGGGTGCATCATTCAAAATATAAAATATAAAAACAGAATCGGTACTAAAATTGACGCCATCACTGACAGATAATAAAAAAGTAAAAACCATATCTTCCGGCACATCCGGAATTGTAAACAAAGCCGTATCTGAATTGCTGTTTGAGATCAGGTTGGTGTATCCATCCAAGGATGTCCAGGCATAAATAAGCGTGGAATCTTCCGGATCATAGGAGTTCTCACTGATAAGGTCTAAGGTTGTATTACAACCACTGGGAATTTCCATATCTTCACCTGCATCAGCAGTGGGACATTTATCAGCAAGCAATGTGACTGAAACTGTATCAAAATCTTCACAATATTCTTCAGAATCATATACTCTCAACTGGAATTCAATCTCTGAATTTTCCGTTAACCCTGATGGGTAATTAAAATAAGGTGTTTCTTTTTTGGACTGGGAACTGGATAAATTAACATCAATCCCTTCAAGTTGTGTCCATTTGAACTTAACGGTACCATCTATATCTGAAGAACCTGATCCATTCAAATAAACACGATAATTACTCCCGCTTTTAACATATTCACAAGATTCAAAATCTACACCCGCGTCAGCGACAGGAGGAATATCATCCAATATAGTGACTGCCACGGAATCCATATGTGAAAGCTCCGCTACATCTGTCACGGTCAGATAAAAAGTAACCTTTTCTCCAATAACCATATCATTAATGGTAAACATAGCTGAATCGGCAGAATTTGTATTCGATAAATAAGTAGATAATTCATTTGCTACAGACCATAAATAAGTCAAACTGGTTCCTTCAGGATCATCAGAATCGGTACCATCCAAATAAAATATTGATTGGCAGCCACCGCTCAAAGCAAAGTTATCTCCTGCTTCAGCAATTGGATTCATATTATCCAAAACAGTTATCGTCACTGTATCGGTATGGGAACAATAGCCATCATCTACTCCTAATTCAAACCGATAGGATCCACCTGTATGGCTGTCATCAAAATTTGCTGTTGCCACTGATTGATTTGAACTGGATACGGAAGGTCCATCTAACGAAGTCCAGTCATAATCTAAATTCGATATGTTATCATCTGTTGAACCGGACCCATCCAATACTACTGAAATTAAATTTGTGGAAATATCTTCTCCTGCATCCGAAATTGGCGCCTCATCAAATTTGAATTCAACTTCCAGCGTATCCTTGTCTTCATTTGTCCCATCGGATACAGTAAGTTCAAATCTCAAATCTTTATCAACTGTAAAATCTGGGATATTAAAAGTGGCTGAATCTGACGTCCCATTTTCAATATTGGAAATGTAGCCATCCAAAGAGATCCAATTGTAAGTTAAAGATTCTCCATTCGGGTCCAATGAACTGGAGCCATCTAGAACAAAACTTGTATTACAACCACTGCTCAATTCAAAATCATTTCCTGCGTTGGCAAGGGGGCACATATTTGCTAGGCAAGTCACTCTCACTGTATCATATCCGGAACAGAATCCACTGCCATCGGTGACCATCAATTCAATTCTAAAATCTGTATCATCAGATAAATCAACTGGGTGATTAAAATACGGATTGGATTTTGTTGATTGTCCTGCTGAAATTGTAATTCCTGTGTCTATTACTGTCCATAGAAAATCTATATCGGTACCATCTTCTGAATCAAAGGAATTACTGCCATTTAAATAAACACGATAATCATCTCCGTTTGCTATTAAATCACAAGCAGTAAAATTTGTGCCTGCATCTGCAACAGGGATATTGTCACTTAATACCGTAACTGTTACTGTATCTGTGCTAGTGTCTCCACTACCGTCTGTCACAGTGAGTGAAAAATAATAATCGTAATCAAAGTCTGTTTGTGGAATTTCAAAAATTAAGCTGTCTTCGTCAAAATCCGTCAAAACGGTACAATTGATTGCCAGCCAAAGAAAGTTCAGGTTATCGCCACTGGATGAACTACCATCCAGAATAACCGACTCTGTACACCCGGAACTAACGTTAATATCATCACCCGCATCTGCAACAGGAGGATCCTGAGCTAATAGAAAATTTGCAAATAGCAGAATAAGTAATGGAATAATTTTAATTTTTTTCATTAAAAGAGTCATTTAAAATTCCAGTCCAATAGCAATCTGATTGGTCTGTTTCAACACATCATAATTC
>CAXCBH010000153.1:0-4200 GCA_963980675.1 uncultured bacterium
AGTTTGGTTTATTGCCGGTTCTTTGGCTTTAGGTGCTACGTTAGTGAAATATGGTCTCGATAAGCGAGTCGGTATGTTGGTTGTAAACATGGCCGGCACCAAAACCCGAATGATTGTAATAGGCATTCTTCTCGGAACAGCGATTCCCACAGCATTTGTGGGCGAACACGCGGTTGCAGCCATGTATGTTCCCATTGCCATGGCGCTGTATACATTAACAAATAAATCTATACCCGCCCCTCGGCTTGGAACTTTACTCATGATTACCATTGCTGTAGGCTGCATGATCGGTGGACCCATGAGTCCAACTGGCGGTGCACGGAATGCACTCATGATTGGTTTTCTCAGCAATATGGGGGTTGATGTTTCTTTCATGCAATGGGTTATGATGGGTGTTGCTTATACAATTGTCATGTCTGCAGTAATGGCATTTCTTCTTCCACTCCTTTTTAAGCCAGAAGTAGATGATTTAAGTGAAGCTGTCGATTTCTTAAAGAAAGATCTAGAAAAACATGGTGCAATGACTGGCAAACAAAAATTAGTTGCTGCTATTATGGGATTGGTAGTTTTTCTATGGATCACAGATAAATCGTTGGTGGCAAGTTTATTGGGATTTTCCCTGGGATTAGGCGGGATTGCTATATCCGGTGCAGTTCTTTATATGCTTTGTGGACTCACATCCTGGAAAGATTATGAAGATAAAGTTAGTTGGGGCGTAATTGTCCTTTATGCTGGTTGTATTAGTTTGGGAACAGTTTTTAAAGTTACAGGTGCATCCAGTTGGTTTGCTGATCAAATTATGAATATGGTGGCGCCATTAGGACTTAATTCAGGTGTTGGCCTTGTGATACTTATGTGCTGTATTGGAGCCGTACTTACAAATCTCATGAGTGCCGGTGCAACGGTAGCTGTTATTGGTCCTGTTGTATTGGACATGGCAGTCGCTTCTAACACAAACCCCGTTCTCGTTGGTGTTGGCCTTGCCATTGCAACATCAATGGCCTATTGGTTAGTTATTGGAACGCCTGCCAGTTCCATTGTCTATGCCAGCGGACAATTAGAATCCAAAGACTTTATTCGAATGGCAACCATCGGTTGGCCTATAGCACTAGTGGCTTTATCCGTGATTATTGTAATATACTGGGTTGGCGTATTGGGAATAGATCCTGCAGGGACGGGATTTTAAAAGGAGCTTTAAAATGGATATTGCAATCATTGTTGTTCTAATTGGATTATTGGTCTACGGATTAACTGAAAAAAGAGATAAAAAACATAGCAAACTTGAGACAGACCTTGCGCAAAATAAAGCGCTGAAAGAAGAAGACGCCAACGCAGATATTGTTTCATATGGACAAGTTCAGGAAAGGAAAGGTCAACTCAATGAGTTGATTGATACCAACCTTGGAGAACATCCTGAACAATCTGCACAGCTGAAAGATATTATAGAAGATTGGGCAAATCTCAAGATTGAATCATTTGAGAATCGCCGCTCTTGGGTTCGGAGTCCTGGACAAAAGAAAACAGATGATTAGGTAATCAGTTATTGATTACAATTCTTTCTGTTCGTCCGTGAATTGCAGTAAGTAACACATAGGTTGTTGTGTTAATCTCCCTCGCAATAGTTTCCACCGCTATTTCATTACCATCCTTTTTTCCAAAAAATAAAACTTCTTCACCTTCATTTGGCTTTACATCACCAAAATCAACCATGAATTGATCCATACAAACCCTGCCAGCTATTTTATAAGTCTGACCATTATATCCCACAAATCCTTTTTCATACCAAGGCCTTGGAAAACCGTCAGCAAACCCGGCTTGAACCACAGCGATATTTGTTTCTTTTTCTGTGGTGAATACACCACCATAACTCACCTGTGTTCCAGCTGGAACCTTTCGAACATTCACAATAGGGCCACAAAAACTCATAACGGGCTCAACACTAATATCCATGGGAACTTCGTCCGAAGGCAACACACCGTACAGGAGCATTCCAACTCGAATCATATTGAAATATGCATTTGGTAGATTTAGGATTGCACCACTATTGGAACAATGAACATATTTGAAATTAATTCCTGTATTTTTACCTTTTTCAACAATTGCATTAAATTGTTCCAGTTGGAATTCTGCATATGAAAGATCACCTTCATCTGCCGTTGCAAAATGAGAATAAATTCCTTCCGGATTCAAATGATTATTAACAATAAAAGTAAACACTGTATGGGCTTCCGCCACATCAAATCCTAATCGTGTCATTCCTGTATCAAACTTTAGATGAAATGTTGGGCAAGTTCCTGTTTTAATATGGAAATCTGACAACGCTTTTAAATCTGTCATTGTACATACATTCAAGGTAAAGTTTAATTCACTTGCCTTTGAAATTAATTTGGGTTGGATCCGAGAAAAAATAAGTATTTCATTATCAATTCCATTATCGCGGAGTTCAATGGCTTCTTCAAATGCAAAAACTGCAAAAATAATTCCAGATTCTTTCGAGAGAACTTTAGATATTTCTAAAGCACCATGACCATAACCATTAGCCTTTACCACGCACACTAGTTTTCTGTCTCCTATATGACGACGAATATTCCATAGGTTTTGCTTGAGCCTGTCCGTGTGTATGTATGATTTTGGGCCAATGGAAGTCATAACTGAAATTCTGCAAGGAGCGCTTTCTTTAATTCATCAAATGAATCAAAAGTTTCAGTTGAACAGGATGAGATCCATCCGCTTAATTTTTCTTTCGGAAGTTTATTTACTAAAAATATTGGTCTATCCACCCAATAGGCCATGGTGACCTCACCATGTGTCCCACCGCCGTATAATATACTTTCATCCCAAAGGACAATTAAATAGTCCACTTTACCGATGACTGCACGAAGATCTTGATTAATAAGTAATCGAATGAATTCCTTATATTTTCCATAGTCGGTCATTTTCCAGTCTTGATATTCTTCCGCACCATGTGCTAGAACTGTTTTTTTGGTTTCAATTACTGGATCAATCGTGTCATGCCCAAGATTTCCCTTTAACCAATTTGTCATGTCACTACGCCAATCTGCACCTTCATTTTGAGCGTTTTCCATACCGCCAGACAAATATGCAATCAATGGCGTAATTTCCGTTTTAAGATTTGAGTATTAGCAATCACCCAAAAAATAACTAGCACTAAATGATAAACTAGCATCGGCCAATCAATAATATTGGTATTTATATACAATTGAAATACCTGGAACGGGATAGAAATGGGTTGCCATTTTAAAAATGAGTCGATTCCCATTGGGAAAAAACCGAATTCAATGATAAAACCATTTCCGAATAAAATAAAAATGAATGTGATGAAAATAATCATAGAAAATGTTGTCACTGTATTAATAAGTAATCCCATACTGATTAAAAGATTTCCAAGTAGCAATAAGTATAATGAAAGGCAAACTATCATGAAAAGGATTTGAATCACAGATAATGGAAAGGAAGATATTGCTAAAAATATTCCTAATGAGATTACACCAAGAATTATGGCCTCAATTCCAGAAACGATGAGGTATCCAAAAATCACCATGCGTTTTCGGTAAGGAGCGAGTGCCACATGGGCGAGGACTTTACGATGAACCCTAAGGTCAAAGAAATCTCGGTAAATAAGAGGAAACAATCCCATAGATGAAATGATAAAAATGAAACCGGGAATGACCCAAAGTTCGAAAGGCATGCCCGACAAACTATTCTTCATGATATTATTCAATGAAAGGCCTACCAATACATAAAGTATAACAGGCAGAGTAAGTAATAATAGTAAACTGGGAACCAAGCGGTTTTTCCACGACCAGACTCGCCGCATGATCAATGCGTAAATCAATCCAATCCTCGTCCGGCAAATTCGGAATCCAGTAAATCCCGTAGGCCTAGTTTCTTTACATTCAAGTCAATCATGAGTTCGTCAGATGCTGTACGTATCACATCAAAGAATACATTCCGAGTTCGTCCATAAAAATGAAAAATATTATCTAATCGATTTGGAGAAACAACCGTCGCTACATTCGCTAATTTTTTATACAATTCTTTGGATAAATTTTCAAATTCTATCTGGAATTGATGATAGTCTAAGGTGCTTTCCAACAATTTATCCAAATGTCCATCCATGAGAATTTGCCCTTCATGAAACACCAGAATTCGATCATGTGCTTGTTCGCTCTCAACCAC
>CAXCBH010000154.1:0-4188 GCA_963980675.1 uncultured bacterium
CAGTGGTATCCAAAAATGGTGGTTTATGATGAAGATGGCTGGAATGCGGATGTCTTCCATGCGGAAGGGGAGTTTTATGGAGAGTTTGGAAATTTCGATGTCAAGTTTGACCTTCCCAAGGCATTCATTATTGCTGCCAGCGGAGTAGTGACTGATGGTGATCCGGGATGGGAATCTGTCACAGTTGACACATCCTTTGACTTTGATATTTGGGTTGATATTTATGATTCCACCTATGTTAAACCCGATTCATCGGAACGAAGAACCGTTACTTTTCTTGCCGAAAATGTTCACGATTTTGCTTGGGTGGCATCCAAGGATTTTCTCTACGAAGGGGGAAAACATAATGACATTGATGTTCATGTTCTCTATGATAAAGGAAGAGGCAAGAAATGGACTAAAGATGTTCTAGAAGGCTCAATTCGTGCAATATCATGGTTAGAAGAAAAATTCGGGAAATATCCCTATCCTCAGGTAACGACCACAGATCGAATAAAAAGTGGTGGTATGGAATATCCCATGCTGGTTATGAATGGCCGGGAAGATGAAGGATTGATTGTCCATGAATACGGCCATATTTATTTTTATGGAATTCTTGCGAATAACGAAGTGGATGAAGCCTGGCTGGATGAAGGATTTACAACGACACAAACGACTCATTATATGATCAATCGTTATGGGAATCATGGGTTTGATTTAAGTTTATATGAAGATCGGGCTGAATTCCCTAAGAAATATTGGCCTCTGGGAAATAGTCTTCATTCCAGCCAATGGTCGGCTATCCGTTTTATGAGAAGCGGGCATGATGAAAACATCAGTCGCGCATCATATTTATACAATAATGGATATGCTTATAGTCGGAATGCCTATACAAAACCGGCATTGATGCTTACGGAATTAAAATATATTTTAGGAGATTCTCTTTATTATGATGCTATGCAGCATTATTACGATAAGTGGAAATTAAAACATGTAAATGAACAAAGATTTGTTGACGCAATAGAAGAATTTACCGGTGAAGAATTGAACTGGTTCTTTGATGCTTGGCTCCACACAACTCACCATCTTGATTATGGAATTAAATCTTTCAAAAAATCGCCCAATAGCGATGGGACTTGGTCAGTTAAATTGGGCATCGAATCCATTGGTTCACGATTCATACCACTTTTAGTTGAAACAACATTTGAAGATGGTACAACTGATCGTCGGTGGTGGAAAAATCATCTTTGGAGGTATGAAGATACATTTAACTATTCTGTAGATAAAAAACCGGTTTCAGTCACAATTGATCCGGATGTTCAAACCGTGGATTTAGATTTTCGGAATAATACCACAAACATGAAAAAAACCCTTATGTTTGATTGGCCGGGTTTTTGGCATAACCCCCGGAATGAATATGTTATTCGCTGGATGCCGAATTTTTATTATCATCAAGAGTCATCCGGTCTTGCTCCGGGACTAACTTTGGATTTTGATTATGGCCCATACGAATCGACCACCGTTCGCGCTAATTATGCCTATGAAACCCAAGACCTCTATTGGTATTTGGGAGGCTGGCGCCAACCAGTTCATTTTTTCCCAAGAACTACATTTCATTATTGGGCTTACAATCGTCCTGGGGTAAAGGAATTAGGCGGAGAAGTTGAAAAACAGTGGGATCGTGTTTATGGCAGAACACCCACTCATACAATATCTGCAGGATTTTATGTTCAACCGGCATATGATTCCACTCGTGCAGTAAACTTGGGATATGACCCGAATGGTAAACTTGGTGTGGGATATTTGGACTGGTCTTCAGAGATAGGTTCTGTAGATATGAATGTAAACGGAGCTTCATCTTTGGGCAATTTATCTGATTGGAATTTCACTCGATTAACAGTAACCGGATCGCTTTCAGTGTCCAAAAAAATGTTTAGATTTAAAGAGCGCATTATTGTAGGAAAAATTTGGACAGACGCTAAAGGTGTCCCGGGCCAGGAAGGATATAATATAGAAGGCAACAGTTCTAATGATATGGTTAGGAAAAATTATCTTGTTGACCAATTCTATGGATTTGAATTACAAGAAGGTGAGTCCTTAATAAACCACTATCATATGCCCGGAGAAGGAAACCTACGTGGCTTTGTGGGCAAGGGCGAAAGAGGCGCTGAAGCTTTGGCTGCTTTTTCATCTGAAGCCAGTATATCCCGCTCCATTAAAAAATTGAATTTTAATATTGAATTTGCAGCATTTGCTGATGGGGGATTATTTTGGGATCGATTGGATGAAACATCGAACGTGATTGGTTCCACCTTCATTTCAAGAACCCTGGCTGATGCTGGTCTGGGCCTGAGATTGAAAACTGATATTTTTGAAAAGGATCTTTATCTCAGAATTGATTTACCATTTTTCATTCATGATATTGAAGGCTCAAGCTTTGATAAAGAAAATTGGGTCATCAGTTTTCAACGAAGTATATAATGAAAATAAAGTATGTAAATTTAAAATTATACGACGCCCTTTTGATCTTAATATGTAAGCAAAGTAAAGTAATAAATCTGGTTATAGAAAATTGATTGAATTTCTGACGAGAGTTACTAAATTTGCATATTCAAAGTTTTACAAAATTTTTAACCAACCGATATTTTTTAATAAAATTAATCAGGAGATATAATTGTGATTAAAAAGCTAACACTCCTCTCAGCAGTAATCTTTTTTAGTGTTTCCCTTTTCGCGCAGGATGAACTTTGCCCGGCAGTAGGGCTTACAGTTTTTGGAGGGAATCAGGAAAATATAATCGCTTGGGCAGAACCCATTGGTAATATTGGTTGTGGCGATTTCCCCGTTGATGAACTCCCATTTTCGCACGTGAGTACGAATGTAGGTATGGGTAATGATTGGCCTGTGTCTCCGTCTGAAGGGGATGATGTGGCCTACACCTTGAATGTCAGCAAAGCCACGACTTATGATATTACCCTGTGCTCAGAAAATACTGATTATGATACAAAGCTGGAGATTTTTACAAATAACCAGGACTGTACTTCTCCCACATCAACAGGTAACTATAACGATGACGCGACATGTACCTTTAGTAATCTGCAATCATCTTTATTAGGTGTTACTCTGCAGCCAGGTCAATACTACGTTGTTGTTGATGGTTATGGTGGTCAAACGGGAAACTATGAAATTTCTATAAGTGTAACTGGTGGTAGGAATGGCGAAGAGTACACAGGGAATACCATTAAGGATGCTTGGCCCCTTGAACAAGTGAAAATGGCAGAACAGGGCTTCAGCCAGCAAGAGATTGATGCTTACACTGCAATTGTAATGGACCCGATTCGGTATACCGTTCAGAACACCAACAACCGTGAAATCCCAGAAGAATGCGGGACTTTTTCAACTTATCGTGTTTATAATGCAACGGATAATTCTGTAATTACTGAAACAACGGATTTCAGTTACACACATGGAGACCTCACAAATGGGACCGAATATTGCTATTACGTCACAACGGTTTATGATGAGGGCGAGTCCGAACAAACGGATACAGAATGCGGGACACCAAATACTTTTGACCCCATACCGCCAACAAATGTTTATGCTGAAGTGTGGGACGAAGAAGTAAGCCTCTATTGGACAGCGCCTGAAGTTACCGAACTTGGTGTGCCCTACTATGAAGGATTTGAAGAAGGCGGCTTACTTGATCTATGGTTGGTGGACGGTGGTGATAACTGGGTCTATGATGATGCTACGGGTAATCCTGCGCCTTCTATGCGCTTTAACTGGAGTCCATCAGTTCAGAATTATGACCAAAGCTTATATGCACCTACAATTCCTATTGGAGAACTCACGGATGTAACAGTGGGATTCGATTTTGAATTCGATAACTGGTCTCCTACGGGTGCAGAATTTCTTTCTATTGAGTATAAAACAGGTACTGATGCCACTTGGAATGTTATAGAATTATTTGAAAACTCTGGAGAAGATTTTACATTTACCAACTTCAGCTACGATGTGACCGGACTCACGGATAATATTCAGGTTCGCTTTCATTGTTATGGCGCTACGTCTTTTGATTTGAATTGGTATCTCATTGACAATTTTTCAGTAACATCGGACGGCAGAACAAGTCGGAATGAATATGATTTTCTTGGCTACAATGTTTATGTTGATGATGTCGTGGATAACGAAGACATATTTGACACTACC
>CAXCBH010000155.1:0-4164 GCA_963980675.1 uncultured bacterium
ATGGCAATACCCACGCCATCCAAGACAGTAAACCGCTTAAATTCCATCTCGTCCGTACCTTTATAGAATGTCCCGTCTGTCCAGACACCATCCACGTCGGAAATTAATAATTTAATTTTTTTCATTTTTTGATTCATGTTATTGCTTCTTTAATCGCCTTCAATTCTGATAAAAATGATTCCAATTTGTCTAACGGCCATTGAGTTGATGCATCAGATTTTGCTTCAAGCACATTATCGTGCACCTCCATAAAGATTCCTTCACAACCTGCTGCCACGGCAGATTTAGCCAGGGTTGGAATCATCTCTCGCATTCCCCCTGTTGTGGTACCGCCACCTGGAAGTTGAGCGCTGTGAGTAGCATCAAATATTACCGGATGGCCCAATTTTTGCATAATAGGGATAGCTCGCATATCCGCCACCAAATTGTTATATCCAAATTGTGTACCTCTATCCGTGAGTAAAATAGATTCACAACCGGATATTTCTAATTTTTCCACAACATTTTTCATATCCCATGGTGATAGAAATTGACCTTTTTTAACATTTACAGGTTTCCCTGTTTTTGCAGCAGCCACCAGCAAATCTGTTTGTCTGCATAAATATGCAGGAATCTGTAAAACATCCACCACATCTGCTACACTATTGGCTTGAGATGCTTCATGGATATCAGTCAATACTGGAATTCCGGTTTGGGTTTTCACATCGGATAATATTGACAAACCTTCATCGATTCCCAATCCTCGATAAGAAGAGAAGGCTGAGCGATTGGCTTTATCAAAAGAATTTTTAAAAATGAATGGAATGCCGACCTTTTCGGTAATCTCTTGGATTGCATTTGCAATTTTCAAAGAATGTTCACGGCTTTCGATTACACAAGGCCCAGCAATAAGACCTAAACCATCCTCACCAAATGTTACATTTTTTATTGATACTATTTTCATAAATATTGTAAAAATAGAATCTTTTCAGATTTTATTTTTCACCCCTGCTTTAATGAATTCCCGAAAAAGAGGATGCGCTTTGTTCACCCGGCTTTTGAGTTCAGGATGAAACTGTCCCGAAACAAACCAGGGATGGTCTGGAATTTCGATTGTTTCAACCACCCCCAAATCTTCATTCATGCCAGAAAATACCAAACCATTTTTTTCAAGTTTTTTACGATAACGATTGTTGACCTCATAGCGATGACGATGACGTTCAGAGATTTTTTTCTTCCGATAAGCTGCAAAGGTTTTTGTACCTACTTTGATTTCGCAATCATATGCCCCAAGTCGCATAGTTCCACCTTTAATCTTAATGGCCCTTTGGGACTCCATAAGATCAATTACGGGGAAATTTGTATTCTTGTCAAATTCAGTCGAGTTTGCTCCTTTCATACCACATACATTTCTGGCAAAATCAATGACCGCACATTGGAGCCCGAGACAAATTCCTAAAAAAGGAATCTTGTTTTCACGAGCATATTTTGAAGAGTGAATTTTTCCTTCGCTCCCGCGTGAGCCGAATCCGGGTAGGATTAATATACCATCGATATCTTCGAAAGCTTTTTTAGCCGACTTATCATCTTTAATATTTTCTGTTTGGACCCATTTTACATTCACTCTGGCATTATTTTCAACACCAGCGTGAATAAATGCCTCCATTACACTTTTATATGAATCAATTAATTCTGTGTATTTCCCGCACATGGCAATGGTCACTTCATGGCTCGGATTTTTAAAATTGTGGATAAATTTTCTTAAATCTTTTAAACTTGGTTTCTTTTCAATATTTAATCGGTCATTAATTAATTCACCAGCATTTTGTTCATGCATCATTAAAGGAACTTCATAAATAGTGGGTACATCCAAACCTTCAATCACATGGTCTGAACGAACATTACAGAATAAAGCAATTTTATCTCGAACCGATTGTTCAATAGGATGCTCTGAGCGACAAAAAATCATATCAGGTGCCAAACCGATTTCTCTAAGTTTCATGACAGAATGTTGTGTTGGCTTTGACTTGAGTTCACCACTGGCTTTTACATAAGGGAGTAATGTTACATGAACCAACATATGATTATGATATCCCACTTCTAATGACAATTGTCGAATAGCTTCCATAAAAGGGAGACTCTCAATATCACCTACGGTACCACCCACTTCACAAATGACCACATCATATTTTTTCGAATTGTTTACTGCTTTGATTCGTTTAATAATTTCATCAGTTATATGAGGGATAACTTGAACTGTATCGCCGAGATATTCACCTTTTCGTTCTCGATCCAATACAGTATTGTAGATCTGCCCTGCAGTTGCATTGTTATTCTTGGTCATATTTACATCAATAAAACGCTCATAATGTCCTAGATCCAGATCTGTTTCAGAGCCATCATCCAACACAAAAACTTCGCCATGCTGATAAGGATTCATAGTTCCTGGATCTACATTCAGATAAGGATCCAGTTTCAGAATCGTGACTTTGACTCCCGCTTGCTTGAGTAAATATCCAATAGAGGATGCTGCGATGCCCTTACCTAGCCCGGACATGACTCCTCCAAGTACAAAAATATATTTCGTTGGGTTGGTTGCGCTCATTTACTCTTCCTGTTCGATTGTTTCTACTGTGCCACCCATCATTTTAGCGACCTTTTCTAAATCTTCTTTTGTATCCACAGCCCATTGTTGGCAATTTGTAATAAGCGCATGGATTGGTAGTCCATTATCTAATGCTCGCATTTGTTCCAATCGCCTTTCTTGTTCTCTTTTTGAAGGTAAAAAATTTGTAAATTGAAATAAAGCATTTCTTCTGAATCCATACATGCCTAGATGGCGATAAACGCCTCCAATTTCTAAATCAAAAATATTGCGTTTAAATTCAACCGCGTTTGTATTTGCATCTAGAATTGCTTTTACAATATTTGGATTAAGCAAATCACTCACAGTGAGTTTTCGACTCACCACTGTTGACATGTGTACGTTTGGATCTTTAAAAGTATCGACTAAGCCATCAATTATTTTAGGATCGGTTAGGGGTTCATCGCCTTGAATATTTATCACAATTTCTACATCATCTATATTTTTTATTACTTCCGCAACACGATCAGTTCCTGATATATGATTTGAATCAGTCATCATTATTTCAAAATCAAAATCCGCCAACGCTCTTTTTGTTTCTTCTGAATCGATTGCCAAAATTACTTTATCTAGTTTTTCTGATTTTTGGGCTTGTTCAATTGCATGTACCACCATAGGCTTCCCAGCCAATGGTGCCAAAATCTTTTTAGGGAACCGGCTTGAACCAAGGCGGGCTGGAATTACACCAACAACCATTTAATTGGGTTTTCTATTGGCTTTATTGGAGACACTTCTTTGACTTCCATATTAATATTTGGTGAGATTGTATCATGGTTGAAAATAAAAAAAGGATGTTAAAGATAAAACAGGCATGATTTTTGCTAGGAAATTTACCAACCTGAAGTGGAAAGAGAAAATTATTTATAATTGATCATATGAAAATGTACATGTAACTAAGTATTTCAGCTGTTGAGTAAAAAAAATACTTAGACAGCCTTATACTTATAGTCTATTCATACCTTAAAGATTCGATTGGATCCATATTTGCTGCCTTCCAAGCAGGGTATATCCCAAACCCAATTCCTATTACAGAACAGACGGCCAGACCGATAAAGGCCCAGTCCAGGGGAATTACAGCAGGAATTTTAAAAATTGCCGCCACTGCATTTCCACCGGCTACACCCAAAATAATGCCGGCAATCCCACCAAACTCACTCAAGAAAACTGCTTCAGTTAAAAACTGGGTGAGAATATCTCGTCGTGTCGCACCAATGGCCTTACGGATGCCAATCTCTTTGATCCGTTCAGAAACAGAAACGAGCATAATATTCATAATTCCAATACCCGCCACTACCAATGCGATCACGCTTACAGAAAAAGCAAATAATTTGATTCCATCGGAAAATGGTTTCAACTCATTTAATATTTCTTCATTGGATGTGAGTTCAAAATTATTGTCCTCACCAGGAGGGACTTTCCTTAAGGTTCGCAAAATACCAATTACTTCATCCCGAGTTTGGTCATACATTTCTTCCGAGGGTGCTTCCACGGTAATCTCAATATTGCGGCGCCAACCGCCGTACATCTGTAAATGTGTTGTG
>CAXCBH010000156.1:0-4152 GCA_963980675.1 uncultured bacterium
TACCTTCCAAGGAATCAAAGTGCGGATTGAGTTCAGAACCCAAATCTGTCCCGGGATTGTCTGTGTGGAAATGCCAAGCATTCTCATTATCACTCAAATTTGCTGTATCCCCAACCATGAGTTTATAGAATAGTTCTTCCTTATTCCTGGCTTGGGGACATCCCGGTGTCCCCGCATAGCAATCTCCAGAGAGACTTTCAGGGTGGGTCACACCAGGGCGGGCATACCAACCCAGCCAGTGCCAATCCGTCATTTTTAATGGTTCACCTGGGAAAATGTCAATTGTACCATCATTATCCAAATCTACAGCCACTGTTGCCTTAGGTGAATCCAGTAATTGTGTAGCAACTAATCCAAATTCATTCCCCGGATTTGGTGAGTTCGGATCCATGGCATACCCATAGGCACCGGAAGAGACACCATCATAGTCTCCAATCATGGCCATACTGATTAATAAGCGTTCATGATTGACTTCGAAGATCTCCCAATAATATTTCATGAAATCATCTGCGCTGCTCCAATAACTATAATTTCCATATTTATCGCCAGTCAAAATGACTCCATCCATCCAAAAACCTAGAGTTAATCCTTTGTAATTAAAACCTTTACCTCGATTCAGTTTTGTTCCATCAGGCATAATCATACCTTCCCCACACTTCTGGTTTCCCTGGTCATCCAAAATTGGTTCTCCATATTCGTCTTCAGCACACCAATCCCCACTTTCGTTCCGTACCTTCACAGTGACAAACAATATATCTTCCGCATAGGAAACACCATAAGAATGTGCCGTAGACATGACCCGTAATCCCATGGGATACCCAGTTTGATTATATTCATTATTGGTATTCACCTGGTTGCCACGATGAGCCCAACGATCATCAAATTCCATATAGACATCCATATCAGAGACAAACCGACCCGGCACTTTCTCCCAACAATTCGGATCTTTCCGTGAATTGGAGCATCCGGGTAAAGTAATGTTATAATCCTGTGCCCACCATCCCGGCCAATAAGGTTCATATTCGCCCGTGGTGTTATTTACCTTTTTCGGCCAGGTTTGGGAATATCCAGAATGAGCTAGCAATGGGTATGTATCCCCCGGGTCGGTCACATACGTGTTTCCAAATAATTCACCAGCAGCTACATCTGTGTTATGAGAATTAATCCTTGCCATGGTTACGGGCTGCCAATCCGTGTTATAAGAAGGAGAATAAAAGGTTAAACAGGATTCTGCAGTATTGGCGCCATAATAAAAATAACGGTCATCTTTTGTCCATTCTTCCTGATCTGGACCATAATCGTAATGGTCAAATTGATCTTCACGACTGATAAGATCAGGTCTCAATGCCCAAGGATAGATCAATCCAATCCTGGAACTTGATCTATTCGGATCCACTTCTCCAAAAGTGCTTAAGTATAATTTTTTTTGTTCATGATCCAGACACCATTGATAGGAATCTGTAATTTGATCCTTGGATAATTTTCTCGAAATACTGTCCGGCTCCCACCGTCCAAAGTCATTTTCAGCATCGAATAATATTCCCACAAAATTTGTATCTCCTTCTGAATACCAAGCATCATAACTATCTTGGGATTCCCAAATGCTGTATTTAGGGAATCCTTCGTCATCCACAATGGTTTCTGTAATTCCCCAAGAATAGTTTGATGTGTAGGATTGCCCTGGAATCCCGGCCAGGAATGAAACTTCATATAGGTAAGAAAAATCTCCCCAGGCACCATTGGGATTTACTTCAATATCAATGTAATTCCCATAGTTAGCCAGAGCAGTTTGGGCTTTACCTTGGATAAGGTATCCCTTTGCACGGTCATTCATTGGGTTTGTGGGAAAAGGATAATCCCCGATTCTGGCAGAATAGTTTTGGTTGAAGGGATCTACTAAAGACTCAATAGAAGGTCGACCACGATGATTGGCTTGTACAATTGTTAGCCAAGAAAGTAGAGAATAAAAAAGTAGTGGGCGATGCATCCGCCAAGTTTACAAACAGATTAGGATTTTTTCTGGACTATTTCCCGACAATAAATACTGCATTCCCAAACAGGAGTTTTCCATTGTACCAAAAAGATCGGAATAAAGGATTATCTGCGATATAAATTATCCTACCTCTCTTCGCTTCATACACACCAAACATGAGATTATTCTTTATTTTCTTCTTGATGCGGTTACCCATGAATCCGGCAATATGAGACTCCGAATCTTTTAAAATACCCACATTCCACCCTTTAGATAATAAAGGATAAAGTGTTTTCTCCAATCTGAGTGCAAAATACTGGTCATCATACCCAAAAGCCAAAGGGTGAGTTTTATCCATATCAATTTTGACGATGGATCCGTAAGAATTATCAATTAGCTTGTCGCGCGATTTATTTCCATACTTTTTAACTCGCTCACCCAATTTTTCTTTTTCATTTTTTTTCTTTGCTTCTTTTTTTGCCGCTTCAGATTCGTATTTGACAAGTCCATAGCCTTTTTGATCAACAAACTTTTCCATGGCGGAACCTATGACAACGAGCCGACCACCCTTGTTCACCCATTGAATTAACTCCGATGGTGGTGATTTCTTGATCAGGCTCGAAACTTTTGATTCTTTTTTTAATTTTTCATCGGCAGCGACCTCTGTTTTTAAAAATCCATAACTCCCACTGGGTAATATCAAAACGTCCAGTTTATCAAAAGGGATTGATTTAAAATCTGATGATTTGAAAATCGAAACGGGATAGCCGATCTGCTTTTCAAAATAATGCCAAATTTCCCCAAAATTTCCGCTGGAAACCCCATCACCGGCCATTAATCCGACCCTGGGTGGTTTAACCACACGGAAATAGGATGATCCCAGATCTTTTCCGCTATCAGCTTTTCCGGATAGAGTACTGACTGAAAATGGGTTATGAATCTGCAGAGCTTTTTGAACTATCTGATACAATTTGTCACCCAAATGCTCATTACCTCGGGGAGAAATAAACAAAGCACCAGGTTTAAATGAATGACCCTCAATTGAAAATGGTTTCTCTGCCACACGAACGATAACCTTCTGTTTCATAATCTGGGCTAAAAATTTTAGTGAGTTTACAGTTCCCCATTCCACGATAATCCCATATTGGCCTTCTTTGAAAGATATTGTGGATTCTTGCTGAACTACTTTTGCCGGATTTCCTATTTTGATTTCATCTTTTATTGCAAAAGCATTCAGACCAAAAACATAGGGTAATGACCAGGCAGTAATATCATAGGTCATCGTGTCTGATAAAAAAGTTTTAGGTTCGAACAATGTCTGGGCCAAAATAGAGCAATTCTGTTTTGAAGGAATAATGATATCATCCTGTTCAATGGTATAAGATTGATTTGTATTTGATTGATAATGGAAAGCGTCATTAACTATTTTTCCTGTTGAGAAAGGGTAGAAATATTCAATGCCATTCGCATCCAGCATTTTAAATAATTCCTGTTTCCGATGTTCGTGATTTCCAGATGCAGTGATAATAAAATTCTTATACTCCCCATCAGGGTCAGAATTTGCCTTTTTATAAAAATCCTGAAATTCCTTTATGACCTTTTCAGAGTTGTTATATGTTGCTTCAACAGTAGCCAACCCTGTCCAATAATGATGATTTAATCTCTCTTTTAAGGTGAGTGTATCTGTATCGGATGTTATTACTGCAACCCCACCGGCACCGCTTCCGGCCTTCTCGTAAGTCATACCAATTGCACCTTTGTAGGTGGGATAGGTGTCCCCGTAACCGGGATAGAGTAAGTCAAAGTCTTCGTTCCGAAAGTAAAGCAATTGACGTTCATCAAAATATTTTGCATTATTATCACCAATAATAGCTTGAAATTCTCTTTGCCATGGCGTAATCAATTCATGATATGGTTCAACAGCCGGAGCGAAATAATAAGGATCATTATAAGATTGCTCATGATAGTCCACATGAATGTGTGGCAACCATTGATTATATAATTTAAGGCGTTGTTGAGACTCCTGCTGACTTTGCCATACCCAATCCCGATTCAAGTCATGGTAATAATGGTTGGTCCTTCCACCAGGCCATGGCTCTCTGTGTTCTCTTGTTGTGGCATCTACATCAGGAATTAAGTTCCCTGTCATGCGGTGAAAATTTGCATAGCGGTCTCGTCCA
>CAXCBH010000157.1:0-4097 GCA_963980675.1 uncultured bacterium
TTTATCAATGGGATCATAATGGTTGGAGTAATTCCTATGGTGGTTTTAAACCTGTGTACTTTGGATGGAGTTTTTTAGAATCTCCCGGAAATCCCACAGATGGGATTGATAATGATGAAGATGGCATGATTGATGAAAGCCAGTTTGATGGTATTGATAACGATGGAGATTGGGACGTGGAGAGGGATGATATTGGTGCAGACGGTCTCGCTGAATATCATATTAATTATACCGGTCCAGATGAGGATGGAACTGAAGGGAATGGTATTCCGGATGTGGGAGAACCCAATTTTGAGATTACTGATAATGATGAATCTGACCAAATTGGATTAACCAGCTTTTATTCTGCATCCTATCCTAGTATTCAACCTCATAATGATGAGGTTATGTGGAACCAACTTACACCTGGTGTTTTTCAGGTCCCGGCACAAAATATTGATCAAACTTTTTTGTACGGTTCTGGGTATATATCATTAGCACCGGGAGAAAAAAAGAAGTTTTCTGTTGCTATGGTTTTTGGAGAAAATATGGCAGATATTCTCAGAAACGCAAATACGATGCAAAACATTTATGACAATGATTATAGTTTTGCAAAGCCACCTTTAAAACCTACCATGACGGCCGTACCAGGTGATAAACAAGTGACACTTTATTGGGATGATTTCTCAGAGATTTCCATTGACCCCATTTACGGGAAAGATTTTGAAGGGTATCGTATATACAGGAGCACGGATCCAGGATTTATTGATTCCTATACCATTACAGATGCTTATGGAAATATAACATTTAAAGAACCCATTGCCATTTTTGATAAAAATAACGGATTAAAAGGACCGCACCCAATCGCATTTAATGGTGTTCAATTTGATATGGGAGAGGATACAGGATTAGAGTATGTTTATATTGATTCAAATTCTGTGATAAATGGACAAAAGTACTATTACGCTGTGACCGCTTACGATAAAGGATATGATCTAGATTTCTTTGAGAAAAATTATTCTTCCCGTGATAACCTTCAGCCAATTGCTCCTTCTGAATGCTCAGTTTCATTGGATTTGGACTATAAGGGGAATGTGGTCAGTCTCAGTGAAAATGCTGCTATTGTAGTTCCCAATGCAACTGCCATTGGGTATGTTCCCCCCAACTCATCTGAAGGAACTGAATCATTTCTAAACCATTTGAAAGGCTACGGATCAGGGGATATTAAAATTTTTGTAGTAGATCCCTACTTAGTAAAAGATAATAATGAATATAATGTTGTTTTTGATACACTTGATACTGCAGAAGATGTGGTTTTTAATATTAGAGATCAAAAAGACATTCTTGAAACACTGACGATCCAGGATAGCATTGCGAGAGCATCTCAAATCAATATTCATTCTATGATAATAACCGCATTTGCTACAATAGATACTGCGATAAATGGATTGGATACCATTTTTACCGACACTACACTCTATGATACAACCTTCCCTGTCCTAGTTACAAATGAAACCGGTACAGTTGAATACACCTATGGTATAGACTATACCATAGATTCTGAATTAGGTTTTTTTAACATTATAAATTCAGAATTACTTGACGCTGGTCTGGTTACCGTGAGTTATAAGTATTTCCCTCTATTCCATGAAACCGAAATGGATGGCAGTTTTATTAATACTATTTTTGATGGTATGCGGATCATTATCCAAGATTCCGATGTAGGGCTTAATGAAGATTCAACAAAATGGACCATTGGGAATAGTAATTACAGACATGATATTAATCCGAGCAGGCTTTATCCAGCGGATTTTGAGTTACAATTTGAAGGAAATATCGGAGATTCAATAACTATTGATGCTTATGATACCCGATCACCATTTAGAGTAAAAAATGTTACCCATAATGATTATCCGCCATTCAGAATATCAGATTATGACCGGGATGATGAATGGGACCCGGATGAACCCATAATGATTCGTCCATATGAAGGCCAGACATCTCCCTTAATAACAATTCGGTTTTACCAAGATTCACTGGAGATCAATGAAACTATTAGTTATGACACAACTGAAGTAGATACAGGTCTATTAATCACGGAAATAACTATTTATGATACAACTGATTTGGAGGTCATTGACCCAGTTCAGGGAGATATTTTCAGAGTTGCAATAAATAGACCATTTTCTATAGAAGATGTGTACAGCTTTACATCAACTGCATCATCCATCAATGCGGATAGCGCCAGGGAAAGTTTGAAGGATATCACTGTTGTACCAAATCCGTATGTGGTGGCAGCGTCTTGGGAACCACGTCATCTTTATCAGTCTGGTAGAGGTCCAAGAAAAATTGACTTTATTAATCTTCCTAATAAATGCACAATTAAAATATTTACCCTTGCCGGGTATCTGGTCAACACATTAGAGCATGATGATGTGTATGAAAATGGGACGGAATCATGGAATTTACTATCTAAAGATGGGCTTGAGATTGCCTACGGTGTCTATCTCTACCATGTAAATGCTCACGAACTTGGTGTTGAAACCACAGGGAAATTTGCTGTAATTAAATAATGAAACGATATTTCTTCAAATCGGCATTTTTATTATCTGTAATGATGGCTCAGTCCAATGTAGCCACCACGTCAGGATCATTCCTTGAGATAGGTGCTGGTGCACGGTCATTATCCATGGGAAGTGCTTTTGTAGCTGTATCCAATGATGTGAGCGCCTTGTATTGGAATCCTGCAGGAATTGTAGAACTGAAACGCCCATCCATGCATGTTTATCACTCACCCTGGTTGGTAGAAACCAAATATTATCATGGCGGTGCTGTAGTTCCCATGGGAAACATGGGTTCTATGGGTATCTCTTACTCCGGTGTAACTATGGAAGAAATGATGGTAAGAACCGTGGAAAGCCCTGAAGGGACCGGCGAGAAATTCAGTGTTAGTAATGTAGCCATTGGTTTGGCATACGCTAAGCGATTGACAGATAAATTTTCTTTTGGCTTAACCCTCAAAATGGTTCAGGAAAAGATATGGCAAATGCATGCCCAAGGGTTCTCCGTTGATATAGGATCACTTTTTACTACCGCTGGAGGTGTAAGGATAGGGATGAATGTTTCCAATTTTGGTGGAAAACTCCAAATGGGCGGGACAAATACACTTGTTGATTTTGATTTAGATGAAACTATTTACGGAAATAATGACCGTATTGATGCCCATTTAGATGCAGGGAGATGGCCGCTGCCGCTCTTATTCAGATTTGGACTGACAAAGGATTTTACGATTGGTCAAGATAAAATAACAATAGCTGCAGATGGCATTCACCCCAATAATAATGTTGAATATGTGAATGTGGGCATTGAATACAATTTTAATGACCTATTATTTCTGCGGACAGGACAATCCCATTTATTCATGGATAAGGCTGATTCCGGGGACAAAGCAGAACAAGGATTGTCATTAGGATTTGGTTTAAATTACCAAATTCCTCGTGGTCCAAAAATCAGAGTGGATTATGTTCGCACAGATTTTGGTGTATTTAATAATATAGAAGGATTATCGTTAAATTTTAATTTTTAAAATCTCTTAGACAGTTCTTAAATACCAGTCCAATTCCAATGGTGTAATGTGATTGTCAAATTTTTTCATTTCCTTATATTTTGTTTCGTAATAAACATGGCAAAATTCCTTACCAAAATACTTTTTTAGAATTTTCGATTTTGAAAATGCATCCAGACTTTTTACCCAGGTCATGGGAAGAGATGGTTTATGTTTCAAAATAGCATTGCCTGTAGATATTTTAGGCGGTTCAATTTTTTGTGTCATGCCATAATGAATTCCCGCAAGGATGGATGCTAACACTAGATAAGGGTTTGCATCAGCGCCAGAGACACGATGTTCAATTCGTTTTGCTTTTTCAGGACCAGCAGGAATTCGAATCGCTACAGTTCTGTTATCTATGCCCCATGTGGGTGCCATGGGTACATAAAGATCTGGTTGGAAGCGTCGGTAGGAATTTGCATTGGGGCAAAAAATAGCCATGCTTTCCTTCATGGTTTTACATAGTCCACCAATGGCATGATGGAGAATATCTGAGCCGGTTTCATTTAGC